>LIBO01000054.1 GCA_001438005.1 Verrucomicrobia subdivision 6 bacterium BACL9 MAG-120507-bin52
AAATTTGTTCTCGAACCCCAGTACGAATCCGCCCTTCCCTTCACCGATTTCCTGGCCGCGGTGCAAAAGGAGGGAAAGTGGGGCTTCATCAACGGCGAAGGAAAATTCGTGATCGAACCGCGCTTTGAAAAAGCATTTCTCTTTAGCGATGGAGCCGCCGCCGTTCAGGAAAACGGCAAGTGGGGCTTCGTCAACCGTGCTGGGAAATATTTAGTCGAACCCAAATATGAAAGCGCGGGAATTTTTCGACAAGGGCTCGCCGCAGTTCGCTGGGAGGGAAAGTGGGGTTTTATCGCCAAAGACGGGGAGATGGTGGTGCCACCCAAATATGACCAAGTTTACTTTTTTGCCGAAGACCGTGCTGGCGCCCAGGTGGATGGAAAGTGGGGTTACATCGATCGCACCGGTAAATTTGCGGTTCCCCCAAAGTATGAGGAGGTGCTCCCCTTTTCCCAAGGCTTAGCTGCGGTCAACCTTGGGGGAAAACGGGAGGACAATGAATTGACCGGAGGAGTCTGGCACTTCGTCGACCCCGAAGGAAAAACGATCATCGATCAGGCCATGATCTCGGCCGCTTTACCTCAAAAGGGCGCTCCGTCCCGCGTCGGGACCGACGGACGCCAAGATACCACTGCCAAAATTGAGGCCGTCGAAAATGGATTTCGTGGCGGAAAAGCTCATGTCCGGATTGGAAGTAGGCTCCTCAACGGGGATTCCCAAGGCCCAGCGTGGGGATACATCGACCCCAAGGGGAACTGGTTGGCCGAAGGCAATACGACCATCCCCCTCAATTTCACCACCTACACGCCGGGCGAGGGAATGACCTTCGAATCCGATATCATCGGGAATCGAGGCACCGCTTCAGATATCCTACAAACCGCCAAGGATGCGGAAACGATCGGGAAAGCCTACGAACAGGTGGAGCAGATCGAGCGGGACGCGGATGAGGATTTTGCCGCCGCCGATCGCATGGCTGAATTGGGGGATCCACAAGCGGCCGACGCGTCCCGCCAATTAGGCAAAGAAAAGCAGCAGGAAGCCAAACGCCTTCGGGATGAAACCGACCGGCGAGGAGGCGAAGCCAATGCCAACTCGATCAAATATTTCGATAAAGCTCTCAAGATCTACCAAGACTTCGCGAAAGAAAACCCAGACGACCTTCGCCGACCCGAGGCCCAATATAAAGTGGGAGAAATGTACGAGCACCTGACCAAATATTGGGACGCCTATAAAGCGTACAAAAAGTTGGTGGAGGAAACCGCCTCCAACCAGTACTGGGACCTCGCCATCGAGCGAATGTTCGCCATTGGAAACGTTTACCTGGCGGGACAGCACCAGATGATGTGGAAAATCCCCATGCCAGCCGACATGAATAAAGTCGTCGAAATCTATCAAACCATCATCAAATCCGCCCCGTTTGGCTCTTACGCACCTTTGGCCACCTTTCACTGTGGCCTGGCGCGAGAAAAACAGAAAAAGTGGCCGGAAGCGGTCAAGTTCTACGAGGAGATCCTCGATAAGTATCCAAAAAATGACCTGATCGATGATGCTCAGTATCAGATCGGATATGTTTGGACGAAGGCCGCTCGCCAACCCGAGTACGATCAGACCGCCGCCCAAAAAGGAATTGAGGCCTATCAAGATTACCTCGCCCGATTTAAGCGGAGCGATAAGACCGAGCAAGCGACGGAAAATATCGCCATGCTGCAACAGCGGCTGAGTGGCGGATCCCTTTCGGTGGCCAAGTTTTACGATAAGTCAGGCAACTATCCGGCTGCTCTTGTTTACTACAATGAGGTGATCACCCAAACTCCGGACTCTCCTGCCGGCCAAGAAGCTCGCCAAAGAAAAAGGGTGCTGGAAGACCTCATTTCAGAAACAAAGCAGCAGAACGCACCACCCGATAAGTCCAAGATTAGTTTTAGATCGAATCCTCAGGCCGAACCCCGTAACCTAGCAAATCCATGAAATGGCCCTTTTTCGCCCTCCTTTGCTTCAGCCTGGGAGCATGTGCCAACTACCAGATGGGGAGCACCCCGAAAAGTCAGGGCCTGAAAGATGTTCGAGTTATCTATGTGCCCACCGTCCAAAACGAGACAGATGAGACCGATCTACCCGGGATCATGACCAACGCGATCTTGCAGGAACTCGATCGCGACGGAACCTATCGCCATGCCCGAAAAGATGAAAGTGATGCCATTTTGGAAGTGACGATCAAGAAAGTGGAACGTTCCGCCATCCGGCAATCGACCGAGCAGTTTTTGACCACCCTTCAGTTCCAACTTCTCGTCACCGTTCAGTACCGATTGTACAACATGAAAGATAAAAAAGACGCGATTCCAAATGCGACCGTTATCGGCACCACAACCTTTTTCGTACAGGGAGACCAAACTGAATCACAGCGACAAGCTTACCCTTTGGCCGCGGTCAGCGCCGCTCAAGCCATGGTGAGCTCACTTGCGAACAGCGGTTGGTAGTCTCCCCTTTCTGATTCCCTCATTGCGGCGCTAAAGCTTGCCCGAATATCATGTAGGATCTCATGCGCCGTTCCCGCATCATGAGAATATTTTTTATCGGGACAATAGGAAACATTCAGCAATCTATTGCGAGTCAAACTCTTGTCTACCAGTTCTCTACTGGTCCTTGCGGAACAGGAATCACCGATCGCTCCAACGGTGCATGCCCTGAAAAAACGGCCTCCAGTTTTGTCGGAGCGAACTTTTCCAGCAAAACCCCTTGTCCATTGAGAAACTGCTTCCGCCACTCACGATACTCACATAAAGCTTTCTCATAATCCATGCGGCTTGAGATTCTCACCGCCGCTTTTTTAAACTCACTCGCCGGTCCGAATCGGCGGGCATACCACGGAATCACCTTCCGAAAGAGGACGCACCCCCTCTCCTCCCCAAAGAATTCGATGTTACGTTCCAAATGCAGACTCATCACCCTTACCCGCTCCTCAAAATCTGGCTCCGCGATCAACTCGCCCGTCTCTAAGTAACGAGCCGTTGCGCGGAAAATCCAAGGATTATAAAAAGCGCCTCGGCCAACGCTGACTCCGGAGCAACCCGTCTCTTCCAGCATCCGCTTCGCTCCAAGCGGTGTGGTCACATCCCCATTCCCAATGACAGGGATCTGACGGACCGCCTGCACCACCGCGGCGATTCCTTGCAGGTTCACCAACCCAGAGAAACCCTGCTCCCGCGTTCGGCCATGGACAAAAATGGCCGCCACCCCTGCCTCCTCCAACGCCTTGGCCAAATCGGGCGCCGTTAGATTTTTTTCATCCCAACCCAATCTCATCTTTGCCGTCACGGGAATCTTTACCCCTGCCACCATCCCCCTGACCAGCTCCGCCGTTTTGGCTAACTCATTCATCATGGCCGATCCGCCTCCCACCTTGCACACTTTCCGCACCGGACAGCCCATATTGATATCCACTGCGTTCGCCCCCAAATCCTCGCATTTCTTTGCCGCGTCCCGCATCTCCGAGGCCACGGCGCCAAAGAGTTGCACGGCCCATGGCCGATCCTCCGGCGAGGTCGCCACCAGTTCCAAAGCACGATGATTATTTTCCAAAAGCGAACGGGCATTCACTAGGTCGGTCGTGGCGAATCCGCATCCCCCCAACTCCCTGACCACTTTTCGAAAAGGCAGGTTGGTGTACCCCGCTAAAGGAGAAAGGCAAAGGGGAGTTTTCAGCTCAAGGGAACCGATCCGTAATTTCATAAAGCCACCTGACTCATTTCCCACAACCTGCCCGCATCATGAGCACAGCGTGCCGCGGTTGATGGAAGGCACTCTCTCCTTTTTGCATAATACCCACCCTGGATGGGTCGGGTCTCCCGAGCAGCTAACCAGACCGCCGTGTCCGCCCCCTGCTCATTGGTTTTACCAAAAACATTTTTCAGAACCCGAAAGGCCAAGCCAGCCCATCCTCGATTCTCATCCCCCAAAGCAGAGTTCACCAAACCAGGATGTACGGCACAAATCTTGGTCGGGGAATTGCCCAAACGCCTCCCCTGCTCTGCCACAAACAAAAGATTCGCCAATTTCGTTCGACAGTAAGCTTTCCACCCGTCCCAACGCTTCTCCCCTTGCAAGTTATCCCATTCAACCTTACCCCAACGATGCGCCTCAGAGGCGGTACAGATCACTCTCGGATCACTACTCTTTTCAAGCAAAGGCATCAACCCCTGCGTCAAATCCACGTACGCCAGATGGTTCATCGCCCAAGTCTGTTCCAATCCCTCTTTGGTCACCTTCCTCTCCGTAAAATAAGCCCCCGCATTATTCCAAAGCACATCCAGCTTGGGCACATCCTGCAATATTTTCACACCCAACTCGGCAACCTGCAGGCGGGATGTTAGGTCGACTACGAAAGTTCTTACCAAGGGTGAGCCACACTCTTGGCCTAGCCTCGCGATTTCCTCTATTCGACCCCGGTGCCGGCCAACCAGGATGAGATTCGCCCCCAGCCGAGCCAAGGCCAGGGCTCCCGCTCGACCGATCCCCCGAGACGACCCCGTCACCAAGACGACTTTCCCTTTCATCAAAGGTAGCGATTCGGTCATACCCACTTTATAGATGGAATCCTGCCGAAGACCAAGAGTCCTCCACACCAAAGCCCCCATGTGATAGGGGGTTGCGGCCCTGCATTCCTAGCTCAGTCCCATCCTTCTTTCGCCTCTGGCCATACTGTATGAATGGCTCATGGAGCCATGGGGATTGGTCCCCTGCAAACCCTCCCCCGACCCATCCTTTTTTCGCCTCTGGCAAAATTGAATTTATGGCTCATGGAGCCATGGGGATTCGAACCCCAGACCTCCTCAATGCCATTGAGGCGCTCTACCAACTGAGCTATGACCCCGAGTAAACCAAACCATAAAGGAAGTTGGCGTACCCGCCAAGGCAAACCCTTGGCTTGCGAAATTCCGTCCCCAAGACATTCTATGCGGATGAAGCAATCCTCCCTGTTGGCTCTCCTTGCCACCCTTGCCCTCACCTCCTGCTCCCAAGCCCCCTCGGGCTCCGACGCCGAAGACGAGCGTAACCCATTCTTTCGGCAAGCCAGCAAGGATGTCGCCGACCTCAACTACCCCGCCGCGATCAAGCAATTTGAAAAGGCCGTCGCCGTCAATCCCTCCGTCGTCAAAGCCTATCTCCAAATTGGACTCCTTTACGGCGATAAGCTCGGCGATCCCATCAGTGCCATCTACTTTTATCAGAAATATCTTGAGGCTCGGCCGAACGCAGCGGAGCGAGAAGAGGTGGTCGCGGCCATGGAGAAAGCAAAACTCGATTTCGCACTCACCCTCACCAATTCGGGACTGCAGAACGCAGCCGAAATTGCCAAAATGAGCAAAGAGAATGTGGACCTCAAACAGCAGATCCTCCAGCTCCAAGGAACACTCGCCGCCAAAGAAGCCCAAATGTCCCAAGCTGCTGGCGCCGCTACCCCGCCCAAAGCTACCGCTGTCGTTCCTGCTTCACCCAGTGCTGATAAAAAACCACTCAAAACAGTTCCCACCAAGCCCCTCGAAACTGCGAGCAGTATTCCGTCCGTCCCAGCAGTGACACCTCCCGCTGCCCCTGCCGAAGCGGCCACACCCTCAGGTGACGCCAAACAGCACACCATCGGGAAGGGAGACACCCTTTGGAAACTGGCTCGAAAATATTATCCAGCCTCGCTCGACCTGAATGAGGAGATTGCCAAAATCAAAGCGGCGAACCCAGGTCTAGATGACCGAAATCTAAAGATCGGTGCCGTGATTACGATTCCATGAGCCGACCTCGCTCCACCCATGATGATCAGCAGGATCTTCCCCTCCCCGCGGGTGGCCCCCTTGAGGATATCAGCGCCGAGCTCCAGAACAGCCAACACGCCCTCATTCAACTTCAAAAACAGCAGCAGGACCTCGAAAGCAGAAGAAGACAGCTCGAGGAGCTCAGTACCCGGCGACAAGAGCTCCTCATCGGCCAAAAAAATATTCGGGACAATCTGTTGCGCGGAATCGTAATTCTCGAGCGTGCCGAAGATCAGGGTCGCAAAGAAGTCGAGCAGATGCATGAGACTCGGCAAATCTTCAGTGAGCAGCTCTCGCAAATCACCAATATCGATCCCTCCGAATGGTCCGCCACGGGCATCGAAGAGGAGCTCTCAAAATCCCTCGCCAAGGTAGACCAAGCCAAGGCCATTTATACTCAGTCCCGGGCCAAGATTGATGCCCTGCGAGGGCGTGACCTTGATCTAGGCACTGAACAGCCGGAGGGCGGAGAGACCCCCTCGGCCAATACTCAGGATTCTTTCTCAACCAACTTTGCCCGAGGCCTAGCTTTCAATCTTCCCCTTATCGTTGCCCTTGCTCTTGGCCTGATTCTCCTTCAACTCCTCAAGTAATCTTTGGTCGGTGGCCGTTTTCTGCCCTCACCCCTTATTCCCACTTTAGGTGCATAGGGCCGAACCTGAATCTTGATTTCAAGATCTATGGCTCTACATCTAGTTCATGCAGATGCCCATTTTTAAGCGTGACCCGATTCGCGAGGAAATGCGTCGCATCAACCGAGAGTTTTCTCGGTTAGGCCACACCTCTCGACGATTGGTCGAGGAAGCTTCGATGGTCTCTTCTGGACGAAACCAGCCCATACGCTCCGTT
>LIBO01000055.1 GCA_001438005.1 Verrucomicrobia subdivision 6 bacterium BACL9 MAG-120507-bin52
GGTCGCCACCGGTTTGAACGCAACGCGAAAAACAATCTCCTCCCCATTACTAATTCCACCCTGAACACCCCCGCTTCGGTTGGTGCGGGTGCGCACCCTTTTTCCATCCATAAAAAACTCATCGTTGTGCTCCGAGCCACGCATTCGCACGCCCGCAAAACCTGATCCGATCTCAAATCCTTTGCTGGCGGGTAAACTCATCACCGCTTTGGCTAGATCCGCCTCTAGCCTGTCAAACACCGGTTCCCCCAAACCCACTGGACAACCTTTGACCACACACTCCACCACCCCTCCCAAAGAATCCCCCTCCGATCGCACTCTCTCGATCAACTTGACCAACTGCTCGGCCTCTTTTCCATCCGGCCAGCGCACCGGGTTTCCCTCCACTTCCTTGGACTCCACCCGACTCGAATCAATTCGCGCTACGACATCCCCCACTTGCCGAACAAAGGTTATCACCGAGAGCTTGGGAGCAAGCTGCCGAAACATGCACTTGGCAATCGATCCCCCAATTACGCGGCCGATCGTTTCACGCGCGGAGGTTCGCCCTCCGCCCTGCCAATTCCGTATTCCGTACTTCGCTTGATAAGTGTAATCCGCGTGGCTCGGGCGAAACATCGTCTCCATCTCCTTGTAGGCCTCAGGTCGGGCATCCTCATTTTTGACCCAAACCGAGATCGGTGTTCCCAATGTTTTTCCGCCAAAGACTCCCGAGAGAATTTCGCACCGATCCGCCTCCTTGCGGGGTGTGACAATTTTACTTTGCCCTGGGCGCCGGCGATCGAGGTCAGGCTGCAAATCTTTTTCGGAGAGGGGGATTTGAGGAGGGCAACCGTCCACCACCGCACCTACCCCACCCCCATGGGATTCTCCCCAAGTGGTCACCCGATACAAATGGCCGAAGGTATTTGCCATTGGGTGAGTATGCCCGAAAAAGTGGTTAACCCAAGCCTTCGAATCGACTCCCGCACTCGCCCAAACGCCACTTCCCTGCCACCCTTCAAGTATGCAAAGGACCACTCACCTCTGGCTCCTCGGCCTGAGCGGATCGGGAAAAAGCTGTGTTGGACCTATTTTGGCAAAAAAATTGTCACTCCCATTTCTCGATACCGACCAGACCATCACAAAAACAGCCCATCTTTCCATCCCTCAGATCTTTTCCCAAGGTGGTGAGCAGGAGTTTCGGCGTTGGGAATCCCAAATTGTGACCCAACTCTCTCAATCGGAGCCCTCGGTCATTGCTTGTGGGGCCGGCGTCATTCTCGATCCTCAAAACCGCCGCACCTTGGCCGAAACGGGCAAACGCATCTACTTGCGAGCCGAAATTGCCACACTCGTGCAACGACTCTCCCACCATAGAGATCGACCTCTCCTCCCCGCAGACCAGCTTCAACCAAAGCTTACCCAACAGTTTTCAGAAAGAGCCCCATGGTATGAGCAAAGCGAAATCCAGATTTCGATTGGGTCCGATACCCCAGAACAGATTTCTGAGAAGATTATTGCAGCTCTGACTAAGGCGTAATCGATGAGCCGCGCGGAGGAACTGAAAAAGGCCGCTCAATCTTTAGGTTTTGACGCCCTCGGCATTACTTCAGCCGATATCCCACCCCACGCCGACCACCTTAAAGAGTGGCTCTCCCTTTCCTACCAAGGCGAGATGAAATGGATGGCCAATCGCCCTGAGATCCGATCCGATCCACAAAAGTACGACTCCATAGCCAAAACGATTATTGTGGCTGGCATCACCAGCCGCCAAACCTCCTCCCCATTACCGCGCGGGCGAATCGCCGCTTACGCCCAAGGAGAGGACTATCATGAAGTTTTGCGCGACAAGCTAGAGCAGCTTGCCCAAAAAAGCCTAGCCCAGTGGGGCGGACATTATCGCGTGTGTGTGGACTCCTCCCCTCTTCTCGAAAAACCGATCGCCGCCATGGCAGGCCTAGGGTGGCAGGGAAAAAACACGCTCCTCATTCATCCCCAACACGGCCCTTGGTTAATGCTGGGTTCCATCCTGACTGATTTGGAAATATCACCCGATTCCTCCTCCCCAGACCACTGCGGTACTTGCACCCGCTGCCTCGATGCATGTCCCACCCAGGCGTTTCCTCAACCATACGTTTTGGATGCCCGCCGATGCCTTGCCTACCTGACCATCGAGCATCCCGGTTCTATTCCGGAGGAGTTCCGCCCACTTATCGGGGATCGCCTTTTTGGGTGCGATGAGTGTCTTGAGGTTTGTCCATGGAATCGCCACGCCCAAGAATCTCGCGAACTGCGCTTTACCCCTATCCCTCGAACCGATCTATCCGAAATGCTGACATGGGATGATGCTCGGTTTCGTCAGGAATTTCGCCACACCCCCATTTTTCGGCTGAAGCGGGGTCGATGGCTGCGCAACATCTGCATTGTCTTGGGAAATATTGGCACGATACAAGACTTGCCTGCTCTCCAAAAAGCCGCCGAGGATTCGGATCCGCTCGTGCAAGAGCACGCCCAATGGGGAATTGCGAGGATCGGCCAGCGCAACCGAAAAACGAACGACTAAGACTTAGTCTTGCTCCCCGGCTTTTCTGCCGGTGGTAGCAATGTTTTCAGCTCCTCCGCTTTAACTTTATTTTCGTCCGACGTAGGGGCGGACATCTGCTCTCCAGTTAAATACCCTTTCTCTACCAGAGAGTCGGCAAAAGTGGAGTTCGCATCGGGTGGGTAAATTCGATAAGCCGAGGAAACAAACTCAGTCGCGGCGACCTTATCCCCCCGATGAAACGCCTCGGCCGCCTTGGCAAAGTAGTAAATGGGGCTCATTGGGTCGGGCTTGAGGGTTCTCAAGTAGTCATTCGCCTTGCTGCTGTTTCCGCCGAGCAAGTCACAAAGATACATCTTATAAAGACCTAAGTCATTTTTCGGTTGGCTGTTGAGAAAGATTTGAAACTTTTCCCGCGCCTCGGGGTACTTGTTATTGAGAAACAGGACTTCCCCTAGGTTAAATTGAGCCATTGGTAAATCGGGCTGCAACTGCAGGGCGAGGCGAAACGACTCTTCCGCTTTGACCCAATCCCGTTTTCTAGTGTAAATCGCACCTCGCAGATTTGCGTTGCCGGCCTGCTTTGGCTTGGCCTGATCCGAAATATCTAAAGAAATTAAAGCACCCTCCAAATCATTCCTCGAAAAAGCTTGGGCCGCCCGTATGTAGGCCACTTTATGCCTTTCTTCGGGGTCCTCGGGCAAGGGTTCCTCCATCTTGGGCTTTGGGGTGGAAACCTCCCCAAAACGGCTTTCTTTTTTGCCACATCCGACGAATCCGACCAAACAAACTAAAAATAAAAAGAGGACTTTCACCATCTAAACAATCTCCCAGAACTAAGTAGAGGGCTCAAACCTAATTTTCTCGATCTTTCCAAACCAACCTCTTGAGGCACAATTCCCACTTTATGAAATTCCTCGTTACGGGTGGGGCAGGCTTTATCGGGAGCCACCTCGTCGCCCATCTCCTGCCCCACGGGTCGGTCACCATTCTCGATAATCTCGCATCGGGCAACCGGGACAATCTCGCGGGGATCTCGTATCATTGGATCGAAGGTTCAATTCTCGATTCCCATCTCCTCGCCCAATCGCTTGTTGGGGTCACTCACGTTTTTCACCTCGCCGCCATGGTGAGCGTTCCCGAGTCGGTCGCCCACCCAGCGGAATGTCATCAAATGAATGTCGAGGGCACCCGACGTGTTCTTCTCGCTGCCTCTCAAGCGGGCGCCGCCCGCTTCGTCTTAGCCAGCTCTTGCGCCATTTACGGTAACGATCCCGTCATGCCAAAAACCGAATCCCTTTCTCCAGCTCCAGCGAGCCCCTACGCCGAATCTAAACTGGCGGGCGAACAATTGTGCGCCGACTCCTCCCTGCCCGCAGTTGCCCTGCGCTTTTTTAATGTCTACGGCCCACGCCAAGATCCGAGCGGCCCGTATGCTGCTGCCGTACCTCGCTTTCTCGATGCCGCGCGCGAAGGTGCACCCCTAACCATTCATGGTGATGGAAAGCAAACGCGTGACTTTGTTTATGTCGACGACGTGACCGCTGCCCTCGCCCATGCCGCTTTTCATCCTGAACTACAGGGCGTCTATAATGTCGCCTCAGGTCACTCCACCTCGATTCTGGAACTCGCCCAGACCATTCAATCCATCGCCCACTCCTCTTCCCCTATTTGTCACGCCCCCGCACGACCTGCCGATGTCCGCTTTTCATCCGCCTCCATTGAGCGCTTGCGGGCAACTGGCTGGCACCCCCGCTTCTCTCTTTCCGAAGGACTTTGCCGCCTTCTCTCGACAAGGTAGCCCGCATCCCCCCCTCCTTTTCTCGCTCCCGACCCTACTTTTATCGTAATGTGAATCTCTGCCCGGGTGGTGGAATGGCAGACACAAGGGACTTAAAATCCCTTGGGGAGAAATCCCCGTGCGGGTTCGACCCCCGCCCCGGGCACACACTCGAACCCAATTCGATGTTCCGGAGTTGCCCCTCCACCAGACGTGTGTATTTTCCTAACTCAATGGCTGACAAGACCCGCATCCTCAAAGAGAACGTTCCTGGCCAATGGTACGTCGATGATAGCTGCACCCCTTGCCACGTATGCCTGGAAGAGGCTCCCAAACTGCTAAAATATAACGAGGATCAGACCTACGTGTACTTTTTTAAACAACCTGAAACCCCTGAGGAAGTGGATGCCGCCCAGCGCGCCCTAGATATCTGCCCCACGGGTTCTATTGGAAGCGATAATGCAAATGTCTGAACTCGTGACACCACCAGTGACTCCTGCTTTTAGTAGGAACAATCCCTTTTCCTCTCAGCTAAAAGAGAATCGTTGCCTCAATCAGTCAGGCTCCAGTAAAGACACTCGACACATCGTGATCGAGTTAGGCTCCTCTGGCCCGACTTACATCTGCGGGGACTCGCTGGGAGTCGTTCCTCGAAATCCAGACTCTCTCGTTCGCGAGTTTACCCAGCGACTCGGGCTGCATGAAGACGCCGCACTTCATGAAACGATCGCCACGTCCGCCGTCTTGAACCGTGCCGGCAAAAAGTTTGTCAAAGCGGTGGCAGAAAAAGCCACCGGTACCGCGCGGGAGAAACTTCAGGCAATCTGTGCGGACGAGAAAAAACTTGATGAGTATGTTTTTGATCGAGATGTGGTCGATGTTCTGCACGATGCGCCCGGCGTCCACCTCGAACCATCAGAGATTCCAAATCTTCTAAATAAAATAGCCCCACGACTCTACTCCATTGCCTCGTCGCCCGACCATCGCCCGGGCGAAGTTCACCTCACCGTGGCTCTGGTTCAGTACAACTCCCATGGCCGCACCAAAAAAGGCCTCGCCTCGGGCTACTTAGCCGATCTTTCCGGTGCCACATCCATCCCTGTCTATGTCCAACCCACCCGTCACTTTCACCTACCTGCACCGGACCGGGATATCATTATGGTCGGCCCCGGCACAGGGATCGCCCCTTTTCGCGCATTTCTCCAGCACCGCGCTCGTCACGGCCATACGGGCCGCAATTGGCTTTTCTTTGGCGATCAGCACGCCAAGACCGACTTTCTTTACGGAAATGAGTTCTCCGATGCGCAAAAAACAGGTCACCTCCACAAGCTTTCGACCGCTTTCTCCCGCGATCAGGCCGACAAGATTTACGTACAACACCGGATGGAGGAGGAGGGGGCAGAGCTGTGGCAGTGGTTGCAAAATGGCGCTTACTTCTATGTTTGCGGGGACGCCAAGCGAATGGCCAAAGACGTTCACGCTGCTCTGATCAAAATCGCCGGCCGACATGGTGGAAAAACACCCGAGCAAGCGGAGGAATGGGTCTCCGTTACATTTTCTAAAACCGAAAAACGGTACCTGAAAGACGTTTACTAATACCCTATGGCTCGCCGGTCCCCATCAGGAAATCTCTTTGTAGGTTTGGTCGCGGGCGTATTAATCTTGGTTGGAGTCGCCCTTTACTTGCGGGACCGAGGCCTTCTCCAGCTACCCCAACCGACGCAACCCGCGCCTGCCCAGCGGGCCGAAGATCTGGCAAAAAAATATCCCGATGCGGAGGTGTTCACCACCCCCAAGACCGCTACACCCGAGGATAAAAAAAAACGGTAGAGCAACCGGGCTCTGCCGAAAGAACTCCATCCGTCCCCTCCGGCCCCATGGGGCCACCCACCCCGCCCATGGGCAAGGAGGTGCGCCGAGCAGAACCCATCGCGACCGATTCCCCGCGTGACACCATCGCCATCGCGGGATGGCAAACTTTGCTCGACCGAATGAACTTTTCCTGTGGAACCATCGATGGCCACTTTGCCAAACGAAGCCGTCGGGCCATCACTCAATTCCAAATTCATCGAACTTTAGCCACAACCGGTGAACTCGATATCGAGACTCGGATTAACTTAGGAAAGCCAGGCGACGCTTACATCGACTACATCCTCACGCCAGACGACCTTCTGCGAGTGGTTTCTAAACCCAAAGGATACGTCGCCATGAGCAAAGCCGCCGTTCTCGACTTCAATGACCCTTGGGAAATGCTCTCCGAAAAGACCCACTCCACCCCCTCTTTTTTGAAAGAGCTGAACCCCACAATCACCAACCTTGTGGCGGGAATGCAATTGACCCTACCT
>LIBO01000056.1 GCA_001438005.1 Verrucomicrobia subdivision 6 bacterium BACL9 MAG-120507-bin52
GATCGAGGACGCGGGATTCGGGCACGAGAGCGCCGAGGGCGGAGAAGACGGCGGCGCGGACACGGTCTTGGGCGGGGCGGAGTCCGGGCAGGGGGGGAACGATCAGTTGACGGCTCCGATGGATACCAGCGGTAATACGGAGAAAGCCACCCCCTCGGCGAGAATGACATGGGGGCTTTTCTTCCCTATGACCTTTAGATGGCTTCTGTTTCACCGAACAAGTTATGCATCATCTTGAACCCTGCCGCCAAGGGGGATCAGGCGAGAAAAACGCTGGATCGAATGGTGAAGTTGGTGCCAGAGGCGAAAGTATATCTGACGGAGAGACCTGCCCATGGGGAAAAGTTGGCCAAAGAGGCGGTGGCCAAAGGATATCGAACCATTGTGGCGGCGGGCGGGGATGGAACGGTCAATGAGGTATTGAACGGATTGGATCCGGAGGTGTGCACGCTGGGGGTAATTCCGGTGGGGACCATGAATGTGCTGGCGTTGGAGTTGGGAATTCCGCCCGATCTGGAGAAGGCCCTCGCGGTGATTCGTGCGGGAAAAAGAAAGAGGTTGGATCTGGGTTTAGCGAATCGGCGCAGGTTTATTCAGTTGGCGGGGGTGGGGTTGGATGCGGAGACGGTGCGTCGAACGCATCCGGAAGCGAAAAAGGTGTTGGGGCCGTGGAGTTATCTTTTGACGGCGGCGCAACTGATGGCTTCACCTGCCCCGATCCTGAAGGTGAAAATTCCCGGGAAAAAAGAGATTCGAGGGGCGATGGTGCTGATTGGAAATGGAAGACATTATGGAGGGCCATTCCAATTTTTCCCCAGGGCGGAGATGGCGGACGGGAAGCTGGATGTTTGTATATTTCCGAAGTCGGGTCCGCTGGATCTTTTGTGGTATTTGCAGGCGGTGTTATTGGGGGGGCCGAATTCGCTCCCCGAGGTGACCTACATGCAGGTGGCTGCGTTGCGGGTGGAGGCGGAGAAGGCGGTGGCGCTGGAGGTGGATGGGGAGTACACGGGCAAGACGCCGGTGGATTTTCAGATCGTACCGAAGGGGCTTGAGGTGATTATTCCGTGAAGAGCGCGGGGGAGGTTTTTCGTTTAGAAAAGAGTGACGGGGCGGCGAGGGCGGGGGTGGTGCAGACGGCGCACGGGGATTTTCAGACTCCTGTTTTTATGCCGGTGGGAACGCAAGCATCGGTCAAGGGGGTGAGTCCGGATGAACTGACGGAAATGGGGGCAAAAATTATTTTAGGAAACACCTATCATCTGGTGGTGCGGCCTGGGCTGGAGGTGATGGGGCAGATGGGTGGGTTGCATAAGTTTATGCGTTGGGACGGGCCGATTTTGACCGATAGCGGGGGATTTCAGGTTTTTAGTTTAGCCAAAATTCGGGAGGTGAAGGAGGAGGGGGTTTGGTTTTCGAGTCATGTGGATGGGAAAAAGCTATTTTTAGGGCCCAAAGAGGCGGTGCGGGCGCAGGTGGCGCTGGGTTCGGATATTATGATGGCTTTCGATGAGTGCCCGCCTTGGCCGTGCTCGCGGGAGGTTTTAGAGAAGAGTTTGGAGCGGACCCTGCGTTGGGCCAAGATTTGCCGTGAGGAGCAAGGAGTCAGTGGAACAAAGAATCTGCTTTTCGGCATTGTGCAGGGTGGGGATCAGGCGGATTTGCGACAGAAAAGTTGTGAGGGGCTGTTACATATTGGTTTTGATGGGTACGCGGTGGGTGGGGTGAGTGTGGGGGAGCCCGAGCGGGAGATGATGAGGGCGATCGATGCCAGCATGCCCTTTTTGCCGATGGACCGGCCGCGGTATGTGATGGGGTTAGGGCACCCCGATCAGATGGTGAGGATGATTGGGAAAGGAGTGGATATGTTTGATTGCGTACTGCCGACACGGGTGGCGCGGAACGGGACGGCTTGTACGGTCACTGGGCCAACGTCGGTGCGAAAGGCGAATTGGACCCGCGATGAGGGTCCGATCGTGAAGGATTGCGGCTGTTATACTTGTCTGCGCTTCAGTCGTGCCTATATCCAACATTTGATCAAGGCGGAAGAACTGCTGGGATTGCGATTGATTTCCCTGCATAACCTATACTTCAATCTTGAAACACTCCGACAAGCTCGGAGGGCGATCCTGGAGGATCGCTGGCAAAGTTGGTCCCGCGATTTCTTGGAGCGGTACCAGCGAGGCGGTAGTTCCAAGGAGGAGGAAGATAGTCATGATGTTTGATTGTAGTTGGCTTGAGCAAATCCCCTTACTGATGGCACCCCCGGCGGCGGATGGAAGTGCGCCCCCCGCCTGGGTTCAGATTCTTCCCTTAGGCATTCTCTTTGTTCTGATGTATTTCGTTTTATTGCGTCCGCAGATGAAACGACAGAAGGAGGCGGAAAAGCTCATTCAGTCGGTCAAGACGGGGGATCGGGTTTTGGCGGCGGGCGGGATCTATGGAACCGTGGCGAATCTTAAAGATGGGATCGTCATACTGAAGGTGGCGGACAATGTGAAAGTTGAGGTTTTGCGTTCCAGCATCACCTCCGTTGAAAAAGCGGCCGAAGAAAAAACCGCCAGCTAGGCGCGACCTTTTATGATCGGCATTCAGTTTGGTTTAAGCCTGGTTTTCTTTGTCCTTTTTATTGGATATTTTCTGACAACGGAAACCCGCAAGCGAATGCGCTTGAGCGTTCTGCTGACCCTGACTTTGACGGGGCTTTGTCTCTCCTCCCTTTTCATGAAAGATGAGGCGGGGGCTTGGAAGGTTAAAATTAAGCCGGGGCTGGATCTGAGGGGTGGAACGCAGTTCCTGTTGGAATTGGCCGGAAATACGAGTCGGGCGACATTGGATCAGGCGGTGGAGGTAATTCGGAAACGGGTGGATTCGGTGGGGGTGGCGGAGCCGGTTATCCAACCGGTGGGTGAAAATCGGATCATTGTCCAGATTCCTGGGGTGAGCGAGGAGGATAAGGCGTCGTACCGAAGGCAGTTGGAGCGGGTGGCGAAATTGGAGTTCACCTTGGTGCATGAGAGAAGTGATGAGCTGGTGGCTAGTGCCAAGGATAAGAGCCCCAAGGTTCCGATTGATGGCCAACTGTTGAAGTTGCGGGATCGGCAGGCGAATGGCACGGTGATCGAGACTCCGATTGTGGTGAAACGAAGGACGGAGATTTCGGGTAAAAGTGTGGCGAATGCTTTCCGAAGTGTGGATCAGTTGGGGCGGGCGGTGGTCATCATCGAGTTTAATCCGGATGGGCGTCAAAAATTCGGGCAGTTGACGGAGCAAAATATCGGGCGACGGTTGGCGGTGATTTTGGATGGGGAGGTGTACTCGGCGCCGGTCATTCGGAGCGCGATTTACGGGAGTTGCGAGATTTCGGGGGGGAACATGTCCTCGGTGGAGGCGGAGGAGTTGGCCAGTGTTTTAAAAAATCCGCTGGAGAGTCCGGTGGCGATTATCGACGAGCGGGGGGTTGACCCCAGTTTGGGAGCAAGCTCGGTGCGAAGTGGTTTTCAAGCAGGCTGGGTCAGTTTGGTGGCGGTGGGTCTTTTTGTCCTCTTGTACTACCGGTGGCTGGGTTTGGTTTCGATCTTTAGCCTGATGTTAAATATTTTAATTCTTCTGGGCTTGTTGGCGCAGTTTGGCTTTACGTTAACTCTGCCCGGTTTGGCCGGACTGATCCTCACCATCGGAATCGGGGTGGATGCAAACGTGCTCGTTTTTGAGCGGATTCGAGAAGAGTTATCGCATCACCGCACAGCCTTGGAGGGGGTGAGTTCTGGTTTTCAGCGGGCATTCAGTTCGATTTTGGATGCGAACGTGACCACAGTGATGGCGGCGGCGATCCTCTTTTGGCAGGGATCGGGTCCGGTGCAAGGCTTTGCGACCGTTCTCTGTCTGGGAATTTTTTCGAGCATGTTTGCCGCTTTGATTATTAGTCGCACAGGGGCGGAGTGGTTAGCGGAATTGGGCGGGAAGAGCTCGTTACGGATGATGCGGCTGTTTGAGAACTCTAACATCAATTTCCTAGCCATGCGGAAGCCGGCTTTCATCCTTTCCGGCCTGTTGCTGCTCGCGGGCGTATTTACGGTGGCGGTAAAAGGGGAGCGGGTGTTGGGGGTTGATTTTACGGGCGGCGACTTGGTGACGTTCCGTTTTACGGAGAAGGTGGACGACGGAAAAGTGCGAGCGGCTCTCGGAGATCAAGCGGAGACGGTGCAGTACCAACGAAGTCCGGTAGGTGGTCAAGAGGTGCTTTCCCTGCGGACAGCTTTTGGTTCAGGGGAGAAAGCGGGCGAAACGTTAGCGAAAGAGTTTCCGCAGGCGCAGTTCCGGCAAGTCCAGTTGGATAAAGTGGCTGGGGTGGTGGGAGGTGAGTTAAAGCAAAAAGCGCTGATTGCCTTGATTCTAGGGATGGTGGCGATCTTTTTTTACACCATGTGGAGGTTTGAAACTTCTTTTGCCATTGGAGCCATCGTGGCGCTGTTGCACGACGTCCTGATCAGCTTGGGGCTCTTTGCTTTGTTGGGACGAGAGCTCTCCTTGCCAATGGTCGGGGCAATTCTGGCGGTGGCGGGTTACTCGATCAACGATACGATTGTGATCTTTGATCGAATCCGTGAATTCTTTCGAGGGGGCACGGGAGGAGATCGGGTTGGGGTGATGAATGCGGCCATTAATCAAACATTGAGCCGGACTCTACTGACCTCAGGGACCACCTTCCTCGCGGTGCTGATCCTCTTTTTGTTGGGGGGGAGAGTGATTAATGACTTCTCCCTTATCCTTTTGATTGGAATTGTGGTGGGCACGTACAGTTCGATCTTTATCGCCAGTCCCATCGTGCTGCTGTTTGGCAAGAAGCGGTTTTAGGCAGACTTGCTAACGGTCGGATAGACCGTATTGCAAAAGGATGCGCTGGACTGATTCTCAATTTGTTTTACCTCCCGAATGCGGTGGCGAGGAGTTGCTGCAGCGTTTTTTAGCGCACCGAGGTTTTTCGGAAGCTTCTTCGCAGGAAAACTTCTTACGGCCTCGTCTGGCTAGTTTACAACCGCCGGAAGATCTCTCTGGAATGAAGGATGGGGTGGAGTTCTTGACCGAGGCGATTGAAGGGAAAAAAAGGATTTTGATTTTTTCCGACTATGACGTGGACGGAATTGTTAGCGCAACGATCATGAAGCTGTTTCTCATCGCGCAAGGTTGTCCGGAGGTGAGAACGTTTCTCCCGGATCGGCAACAGGAGGGATATGGTTTGACTCTGGCGGCGTTAGACCGAGCGCTGAGCCAAGGCCAGAAGCCGGATGTTTTCATCGCACTGGACTGCGGAACCAACAGCGTGGCGGAAGTGGCCAAGCTGAAGGAGGCGGGGATCCGAGTTCTGATTGTGGATCATCATCAACTGAGTCACCCGCAACCGGCGGCGGACGCGCTGGTGAATCCCCAAAAGGGCTCTTTGGGCCACCATTTCTGCACCGGAGGCTTGGTTTTCAAATTATGTCATGCCTATCAGCGGTCGAAGGGTGGGCGGGAAAGGTTTGATATCCGCGAAGTGCTGGATCTGGTGGCATTAGCCACGGTGGCAGACCTGGTGCCGTTGCTGGAGGATAACCGAATCTTCGTTCGGGAGGGTTTAAAGCGTTTGGCGACTACCTCTCACTTAGGTTTGAGGAGGTTGATGGAAGTGAGTGGAGTGGGCCGGAGAATTCCCACCTCCTTTACCTTGGGTTTTCAATTGGGCCCTCGCATTAATGCGGGAGGGAGAGTGGGGGACGCGAACTCTGGTTTGGAGCTGCTCTTAAGCCAGAATCCGACCGAGACATCCCGCTTGGCGCGGGAGTTAGATTTGCAGAATCGCAAAAGGCAGGAGTTGGAGGCCATCGCGTTGGGTGAGGCGGAGGAGCTGGTGGGGAGTTCGCCGAAAGATTTGGGTTTGGTGGTGGCGAGTGATCGTTGGCATTCCGGGGTGGTGGGAATCGTGGCGGCGCGGTTAGCCCGAAAACATTATCGGCCGTGTTTTGTTATCGCCCTCAACTCGGGGGGGGAGGGGAAAGGCAGTGGGCGAGGGTTGCCGGGGCTTTCCTTAATGGATGCGCTACGGGCTTGTGCGCCTTGTTTGCGAGGATTTGGGGGGCACGATGCGGCGGCGGGGATAGTGATTGAGGCGGGACGAGTGGCCGAATTTCAAAAACTTCTCCAGGAGTGGCTGCGGGCCTTTGTGAAGCCAGAGGTATTCGAGAAGACTTTACCCATCGATATCTCCCTAAGTCCGAATCACCTTACCCCAGAAATGGCCAAAGCTTTGGCGGAACTAGCCCCCTTTGGTAAAGGAAACCCCGAACCGACGTTGCGATTGGATCAGGTGGAGTTTGTCGGGCAGCCGAAAATCTTTGCCGAACGACATTTAAAATTTCGAGCGGTGGCGGGTGGGAAAAAGTTTGAGGTAGTCGGGTTTGATTTTGCGAGGAGAGTCCCCGATCGGGCTGGCTTCAGCCTGGCGGGCTCGTGGGAGTGGGATGAATATACGGATGGACCCCGGTGGCGAATGACGGCTTGGCAGTAGCGCCGGAAGTCGCTCGTTGGGTGCGGGCGGCCACCACCTTAGCGGCCAAGCTGGAGCTGGCGGGTCCGGAGCAGCTGGTCTCCTACCT
>LIBO01000057.1 GCA_001438005.1 Verrucomicrobia subdivision 6 bacterium BACL9 MAG-120507-bin52
AAGGTGCATCCTCCACACCAAACGTAGATGTAACGGTAATCTTTGACCGTTTCCAAAAGCCAACCCGCAAGGACGGGAGCCACCGCCACACCGAGAAAGCCAAAGATCTGGTTGGCCGTAAAAAACTGACCGTATTTGGTTCGGGGCAAAAGACGGGGCAGAATCGCCAAGTAAGCCCCCATATAAACCGCTTGGGCCACAAAATTCAAAATAAGCCAAAAGGTGAAGCTTGCCTGATCACGGACCAAAAAGAAGTTGGCGAAGAAAGTGAGGCTCGAAAGCATCATTCCCACCATGCCGATGCGGAGAGGATGAAAACGATCGACCAAGGGTCCCACCAGAAAAAATACCGGCACCTGAATGAGAGAACACCATCCCCTCACTTTGCCAAAAGCGTCTAGACTGAGTCCTAGCGTGGGGGCGTAGCCCAAATCCTGCCCCGGCATCGTCCCGAAAAAGACGAGAAATGTCCAAAGAGGGACGATCGCGCTCCAAAAACAGAAGGCCAAAGAGTAGGTCTTGAGGTAAAAAACCTTCGAGAAACACTCCGTGAAGTAAGCTTTGGCCATCGCTGGGAAAGGAGTTTTCGGCGGCGGTGGGGGGTAGGTTCCCTCCTCTACCTTCCAGACTAAAAGAAAGAACGACACCGCGTAGAGCAAGGCCGAGATAATATAGATCCACTCCGTGTGAGTTTCCGCTTTGCCGAACATAAAACGGTGAAAGACAAAGGCACCCAACGCCCCCACCGCCCGGTAACAGCCGACAAATTTCCCCATCACCTCCGCCGGAATCACATCCACAAATAAAAATTGATACACCTGCATGATGTACGTGTTCGCCACAATGAAGATCACCATGCACCCACCGATCCAACCGATCTGAAGCGATGCGACCGACGTTGCCCCCGTCCAACCTGCCAGAATTGTCGCGATCGGTTTGGCCAAACCCAGTCCCACCAGAGCGACCACCACCAGAGGTGTCGCCGCGAAAAGGAAAGGCCGCCTCCGACCCATCTTTCCCCGATGCCGATCACTTTGCACTCCAATGAGGGGATTCAGCAAAATTCCCAGAACCGCCGGCAAACTGCCTGCTAAAAACCCAATCAATGTGTCCGAGGCCTGCGCCCACCGAAGTTGCAGCGGGACCAGCGATGTCGGTAGCTGTTCCATGATCTGCAGACAAAGATCCCCCAAGAGCATCCAAAACATGACCGTCATCAGAGCCCGCGACCCATAAACCAACGACCCCACCCGGTACAATCGCTCTTTTTTTACCCCGCCCGTAACCTCTGCTGGGGAACTCATCGAATGAGAAGGAAAATTGCCCGTACGTAAGGAGACCCATCGAAGCCACCAAAAAAATTGAGCTGCACTTACTTACAGTAAAAGGCAACCCCCCTTTGCGTCAAATTACATTCGCACAATGTAATTGGAATCAATCAGAGATGCTTATTCATCACTCCCCTGACCCTACCGGACTCTGACCACACAGGAAAGGAGGCACGAGAAAGGTTAAAGTGTGCGTCGGCAGATGCTTGGCCCGATAGAGGAGTCGATCCAAGGCCGTGTGAATCAGTTCCGAAAAGTTAAGATCGATGACTTGGACCATCTGGGGAAGGCCGCTGGTCAAAGAGGGGTGATTTCCCGCAATCACCATCTTCACTTTACCTTCCATCAAAAGATGATCTTTTTCCAAGTAGCCGGCTAATTCGGTCGCCCCCTGCTCCAGGGTCATAAAGATGCCCACCGGACCCTCCGCCGAGCGACAAGCCTCTGCCACCTCCCGCAAATCGGAAAAATCTGTGCAAGGATCAGGCCAGAACCTGCGGGCCGTCTGCTGACCCATCGGGCGTGCCCAAGTACGGGTGACACATCCTG
Organism: Verrucomicrobia subdivision 6 bacterium BACL9 MAG-120507-bin52; assembly: GCA_001438005.1. GTDB lineage: Bacteria > Verrucomicrobiota > Verrucomicrobiia > Methylacidiphilales > Verrucolacustridaceae > Verrucolacustris. The sequence goes on from LIBO01000057.1 coordinate 1,878, forward strand.
CCCTCCCCGCCCGATCCAACATGGCGCGACCGCGGACGATCAGCGCCTCGTGAAAATAATCTCGGTGGTGAACAACCCAAAATGATCGGCAGCCCTCCCCCACAAGGTGTTCAAAGGCTAAATTTCCGATCGCAACGTCATTCACCGTCACGTGATCAATTTTTTCCACGGGATGGCCAGGGGCAAAGAGATGCACCGACGGAACCAAACTCGCCATCCTCGAAATACACGCCCGCAGATTTTCACTGGGACCAAACTCCATCAAAATGGCTCCATCGATTTGACGAGAGAGAACCGAAAGTGGCACCTGATCAGGGGAAATCATCTGATCCAAAATCAAATTCAACTGGCGCTTACGACAGTCACTCTGCAGCTCCTCCACTAGGATCGCCATGATCGGATCCTGAAAAACTTGTCGGCTACTCGAACCAGTCGTCACCAAAGCGATCGAACCCAACCGGGGACGGCGGGAACTACCCATCTTCGGTTTTGGCCCAGGCCGAATCATCGGGCGCACATACCCCAACCGATCCATCGTTTGCCGAATCAACTCAGCCGTCTTGGGCTTGACCACCATGCTCCCATTCAAAACCCGCGAAACCGTTGCCCGGGAAACTCCGGCGGATTGTGCAATATCCGCCACATTAAGGTCACTTGGTTTCAATGTAACATTTATACATTCGAATGTTATGGGGGCAACGTTTAAATAATGGCTCCCCTAAACCGATAGCCAGTGATTTGAGGAAACCTGAAACTCGAGAAAGTTTTAAGGGAGAAATCGTCAAACCAGATCAAGCTTGGGCGGACAACCCCCGACTTCCACTCAACCTCGGCCAGGCAAACCCATACGCCGCCACCACCGCGAAACATCCCATCGGAACAAGGAAGGCCGTCGACATGTCTCGAACATCCCCTACCCAACCCATCAACTTCGGTAAAAGTGCCCCACCCATAATCGCCATCACGATGAAAGAGGAGGCTAATTTCGACCTCTCCCCTAAACCGTGAATGCCTAAAGCAAAAATTGTCGGAAACATGATCGACATAAAAAAGAAGCTGAGGAATAGAGCCCCAAGGGAAAGCCACCCCAGCTTCAGGGCAATGCCCACCATCATGACCACATTGGCCAAGGCATAGGCTCCGACCACGCGATGGGCCGAAAACCGAGTTAAAATCCATGAACCCGTCGCCCGCCCCAATAAAAAGAGGGTGAATCCAAAGTAAGCCAGCAGCTTGGTCGCGCCCTGCTCGCTGATAAACCAATCCCCACCCCTCGCCCTCACCCCCTCACTTCCCCCCAGCCAGAAACTGTTTTTCCACGCTTCCCCCACTGGGGGAATCTCCGCCACCACATAGTTGATGAAAAAAGCAAAGATTCCCGCCTGCGCCGCCACGTAGAAAAACTGCGCCACCACCGCCATGACAAAGTGGGGATGAGACCAGATCGACTTCGAAGTTCCGGGAGTCGAGTCGGTCAGATGATACTCATCCGGTGTTTGGATTTCCGGAAGCCGAACAAATAAAAAGACAGTGGCCAGCAGGAGCACTCCGCCCGCGATGCCCGCATAAGGAATCCAAAGCTGCTGGTGCGCCACCTCAGCCCCCTTGGATGAGTAGAAGAACATTCCTCCGATGATCGGCCCAAAAATCCAGCCCACCCCGTTCAAGCTCTGGGCAATATTGATCCGAACTGCGGCAAACTGCGGTGCGCCCAATACGGTGGTGTAAGGGTTGGCAATCGTTTCCAAGAAGGTCAACCCCATCGAGATCACACAAACTCCCAGCAAAAACGCCCAAAACGTTGAAATCTGGGTCGCGGGAATAAACCAGAGACACCCCGCCGCCACCCCAAAAAGTCCCGCCAAAATCCCACCTTTGTAGCCTAACTTTCGCGCCAGCCAGCCGGCGGGCAAGGCCATCAGGAAATAACCAAGATAGTGGGCAAATTGAACCCAAGCCGACTGCGCTTTCGTCAAATGGAGAAAATCCTGGAAATGCTTGTCCATCACATCGATCATTCCGTTGCACAGCGCCCACAGAAAAAAGAGGGAGCTGATCAGAAAGAAAACACCTGCGTGACTTCGCCCATCGGTTGTCCGAAAAAGAGAATGACGAAGCACAACCCAAAACCTACGATAAGGATGTGAGCGCAACCATTCCAAAAATCACGATCGGGATCCGTCCCACTATCGATGGGCGTTTGGGAGGCGTCCGCGAGTCCCTCGAAAACCAGACCCTCGCTTTGGCCCAAGCCGCCTCGAAATGTATCACCTCCTCCATTCGTCACCGAGACGGTTCCCCACTCGAGTGCGTCGTACCCAAACGGTGTATCGGGGGCACTCCTGAGTCCGCCGCGACCGATCATCTCTTTGCCCAACAGAATGTCGGCTTCACGCTTACCGTCACCCCCTGCTGGTGCTACGGCTCGGAAACAATGGATATGGATCCTCTTCGCCCCAAAGCCGTCTGGGGCTTCAACGGAACGGAGCGCCCGGGTGCCGTCTACCTCGCCGCCGTTCTCGCCGGCCACGCCCAAAAGGGCCTGCCTGCCTTCGGCATCTACGGCCGCGATGTCCAGGAGGCCGGCGACCTAAAGATCCCCGCCGACGTCTCCGAAAAGATTCTCCGCTTCTGTCGCTCTGCCCTCTCTGTCGCCACCATGCGCCATCGTGCCTACCTCGCCATGGGAGGAACCTCCATGGGCATCGCTGGATCGATCGTCGATCCCAACTTCTTCGAATCCTATCTCGGGATGCGCGTTGAAAGTATTGATATGACCGAGTTTGTCCGTCGGATGGAGCGCGGCATCTTCGATCCGTCCGAAAAGAAAAAGGCCCTCGCCTGGACCAAAAAGAGCTGCCGCGAGGGCAAAGATTGGAACTCCCCGAAAACCAAACGCCCCCGCTCCCAATTGGACAAGGAGTGGGAGAAGTCGGTCGAAATGGCCCTCATCGCCCGTGATCTCATGGTCGGCAACCCCGCTCTGGCCAAAGCCGGCTTCGGCGAAGAGGCTCTCGGACACGACGCCATCGTGGCCGGCTTTCAAGGCCAACGGCAGTGGACCGACCACTTCCCCAACGGCGACTATCTGGAAGCGATCCTCAATAGCTCATTTGACTGGAACGGCCGCCGCGCTCCTTACCTTGTTGCGACCGAAAATGATGCTCTCAACGGTGTCGGCATGCTCTTCGGACACCTTCTGACCAACACCGCCCAGATTTTTGCCGACGTCCGCACCTACTGGAGTCCGGATGCGGTCCAACGCGTCAGCGGTGCCAAACTTTCCGGACTAGCTTCGGGAGGATTCCTCCATCTGATCAACTCCGGTCCCGCCGCTCTCGACGGAGCCGGACGCCAAAAAATTTCCGGCAAGCCTGCCATGAAGCCATTCTGGGAAATCAGCGATGCAGAGGAAAAAGCCTGCCTCGAAGCCACCAGTTGGCATCCCTCCATTACTGAGTATTTCCCAGGCGGAGGTTGGTCGACCCGCTTCCTCACACCTGGCTCCATGCCCTGCACCATCCATCGTCTCAACCTCGTGCGCGGCCTTGGCCCCGTTCTGCAAATTGCCGAAGGCCAAACCGTCGAACTTCCCTCCAAGGTGAACCAGATTTTAGAAGAAAGAACCAATCCCACTTGGCCGACCACCTGGTTCGTTCCCCGCACGGGTGGAAATGGAGTGTTTCGCGACGTCTACTCGGTGATGAACGCCTGGGGTGCCAATCACTGCGTCCTGACCTACGGCCATGTTGGAGCTGACCTGATCTCACTCGCTTCTCTTCTGCGGATTCCCGTCTACATGCACAATGTGGATTCGGAAAAAGTTTTCCGCCCATCGGTATGGAACACCTTCGGCACGGCCGACCTCGAATCGGCCGACTTCCGCGCTTGCGCCAACTACGGCCCCCTCTACCGCTAGAAACCGCTGGGGTCGCAGGCTACTTGCAAAACTACCCGCATAAACCCCTGTGCCACAGAAACTGATTTGGGATCGTAGGTCGAATTAGTAATCTCTTTTTCACTTATGATTGAAAGTGATCATAAAGGTAGTAAGGTCATTTTATGAATTCCTCCTACCCCTCGATCGATCTCTTGGCCCAACGCGCCAAGCAACGTATGCCCGGCTTCGCCTACGATTATCTGGCCGGCGGTTGCATGGCCGAAGTGAACCTGCAGAAAAACACCAGCGATATCCGCGCCGTGGAACTACGACCCTCCTACCTGCGCGATTACCAAGGTGCCTCCCTCAAGACCACCCTCTTCGGCCGCGAATACGCCTACCCCTACGGAATTGCCCCCGTGGGCCTGCAAAGCTTGATGTGGCCGAAATCCTGCGAAATCCTCGCCCGCACCGCCCACCGCCACAATATCCCCTTCGTCCTCAGCACCGTCACCACCGCGAGTATCGAAACCATCGCCGAAATCACCGAGGGCGACTTCTGGTTCCAACTGTACCATCCCGCCGAAGATTCGCTGCGTGACAAGCTGCTCGAACGGGCCGCCGCCGCTGGCTGTAAAACCCTCGTGCTCCTCGCCGACACCCCCACCTTCGGTTACCGCCCCAAAGAAATCCGCAACGGCTTATCGGTCCCGCCGAAGATGAGCCTTCGTAACGTCTTCCAGATGTGCACCCGTCCCGAATGGTCGTTTTCCCAGCTGTTTGCCGGAATTCCTCAGTTTGCCACCCTCAAGCCCTACATCCCCCCCGGCC
>LIBO01000058.1 GCA_001438005.1 Verrucomicrobia subdivision 6 bacterium BACL9 MAG-120507-bin52
CCAGCGACGATGGTGTCGCGGGCGAGTGCACCGTGGCGGAGGCAGGCGACCTCCATTTCGATGCGCAACCGCTCGGAGGTTAGGGGTGAGTTGGACCAAAAGAGGGTCTTATTCCTTCGTATTTTGGTGGCTTGGAGGACTTCTACGGCTCGGGCGAGGCCAGCCTCGGCGGCCCGAATCGATTGGGTAATGTGGGCGATTTCGAGCGGGGTTTTTTTGATTCTTGAGGGAAAGAAGGGTTCGGCCGTTGGATGGAGTGTGAGGCCAGCTTGGGTGAGGGAGCGGGCGAGTCCTAAGGGAAACTCAGCGGGTACTTGGGCAGAGCGGACGCCGTGGCGTCGTAAAAAGGAGGCGAGGATGGTGGCATAGGAGGGGTTCTTCTTTGGTAGGTGCTTTTCCTCCTGAGAGAGGTCGTGGCAATGGTCAACCGTGGCCTCACGGCGAGCGCGATCGATCTCGAGCGGGCTGAGGAGGAGATGGGTTTTTCCGCTGGGAGTTTGGCACCAAGCAAAGGAGTCGGGCACGAATAGGCCGGTTGCGTAGGTTAGGTTGGGGACTTGGTCGGTATTACCGACAAGGAGACGGGCGAAACGAGCCACGGCTAGGAGGATTTGAGGAGAGCGCCCGCTAAGAAGCCGCTGAGAAGAAACCCCAAAAGGAGAAGAGGAGTGCGAACGTCGAAGCCGAAGAGATAAAAGTCGAGGTGCGTGAAACCGGATTGGCGTGCGAGCAGAGTAACGGTGGCAACTAGGATTCCGAGGGATACGAGGCGTTGGCGGTTCATAGTTGAACTTGGAAGAGCCATTTCATCGGGTAAGTATAGGTTATGTCAATTACGACTCGCACGGGGGATGGGGGTTCCACCGCACTAATGTATGGGAGACGCGTGCCAAAAGACAGCCCTCGTGTTGAGGCTTATGGGGAAGTGGATGAGCTAAATGCCTGTTTGGGCTTGGCCAGGGCTCAAACCCAGATTCCTCTGAAAAGTTTACTGGAGAGCATCCAAAAGGCTTTAGTGGGGCTAATGGGTGAGTTAGCGGTGGCTTCGGAGGATCTAAAGCGATACGAGGCGGATGGGTACGCCCGCATTAAAGAGGAAGATTTAGCCCTGCTGGATCAAGAGATCGAACGGTTAGAGAGAAACACACCTCCGGCCAAAGGGTGGTCAACTCCTGGGGGGAGTTTGGCAGGGGCCGCACTCGATTTAGCACGGGCGGTTTGCCGCCGGGCCGAGCGGGGGGTTTGGTGCTTGGATAAAAAAGAGGGAAACGTTCGCCCGATCATCCCAAAATACTTAAATCGGTTATCGGATCTGCTCTGGCTGGTGGAAAATGAGGTGGATTCGAGCGGCAGCGTAAAAAACAAAACTTAAGGGGTCTTAAGAATTTCCCAGGCGGCATGGGGCCCAAGATAGACCATGCCGGTATAAATTTGGACAAGGTCGGCTCCGGCCGCTCGACGGGTTTGGTAGTCGTTTGAATTCATGACACCCCCTACTCCGACGAGGATTTGTTCTTTGGCGAGAAGTGGACGGAGGACATGCATCAAGCTCAGGGCACGGGCGGTCAGAGGGCGACCGCTTAACCCACCGGTCTCATTCGGCTCCTTCGCCTCGCGTTGAATGGTGGTGTTGGTTGCGACAATACCAGCCAGTTCGAACTCTTTGGTGGCAGCAACCAGCTCAGGGAGATCTGAAATCGCAAGGTCGGGGGATATCTTTAAGAGAAGCGGTTTGGTTTTGGGGCACGAGCGGTTGAAATCTTGCAGCGTGGAAAGGAGGCGTCGGAGGTCGTCCGGTTTGGCGAGGTCGCGCAGGCCAGGGGTATTGGGAGAGCTAATGTTGACGACAAAGAAGTCACCCAAGGGTTGGAGAAGTTTAAGTGAACCGAGGTAGTCGAGGGGGGCTTGCTCCAGCGGAGTGACTTTGGATTTTCCTAAATTGATGCCAATAGGAAAGTCGTGGAGGGTATGACGCTCGCGGAGATGTCGAAGGCGTGTAGCGATGGCCTCCGCCCCTAGATTCGGGAAGCCGAGTCGATTAATGAGTGCCTGTTGTTGGGGATAGCGAAAGACGCGTGGTTTCGGGTTACCGGGTTGTGGGTGAAGGGTAATTGTACCGAGTTCGGCAAAACCAAATCCTAGACTCCTCCAAGCCAGGGGGGCTTCCGCATTTTTATCCAGGCCCGCGGCGATACCGAGGCGGTTGCGAAAGGGAAGATTCATCAGGGTAATTGGATCGGAGGGTGTTTTTTTCCCAAGGGAGAGAAGGCGAGAAGTAAGGGGAACTCTGAGCGAAGTTATGGTGAGGTGATGGGCAACCTCTGGGGAGAGCCGAAAAAGGAGAGGGCGAGCGAGGGACGAGTAGAGGTTCATTTTCCGATGCAGAATTGGGCAAAAAGGCGGTCGAGGACATCTTCCGATGTGCCCACGCCGAGAATGGATTCCAGGGAGTGAAGGGCAAGTCGAAGGTCAGAAGCAACAAGCTCCGGGGCGCTTTTGGCCATAAGGGAAGCAGAGGCGCAGGCGAGGGCCTCGGTCGTTTTCCGGAGAGCATCCTCGTGGCGAGTGGTGATGGCGATCTCATCGGCTCCCGGCGCTCCCAGATCGGCCGTGAGGCGTTGGCTGATCTGGGATTGAAGGGTGTCGAGGCCTTCGCCCGTCTTGGCGGAGACTCGGACGCCTTTCCGGGCTTGTTTGGATGGAAGATCAGACTTGGTCAGGACCGTAATGACCTGATGGCAGATGAGTTCCCACTCTTTTGCGCACGGATCATCAGGGTGAGTCGAGTCGATGAGGGCGAGGACGAGATCTGCATTTTGCATAGCCACACGGGTTCGCGCCATTCCCTGAATTTCGACCGGGTCCTTTGAGGTGTGGAGACCGGCGGTGTCGATGAGTCGCACGGGGAAGCCGGCCAGGGTAATTGACTCCTCCACTGTGTCCCGCGTCGTTCCAGGAATTGGGCTCACCAGGGCCCGATCCATGCCGAGGAGGGCATTGAGGAGGCTGGATTTCCCGGCATTTGGAGGGCCGGCCAGCACCAGACGGTAGCCGGATCGCAGACGGTAGCCCAGGGGTGCGGTCGAAAGTAAAGAGGCAGTGGATTTTAAAAGGGCTTTAATATCGGAGAGAAATCCTGCACCCACCTCGGGCTGAATGTCTTCTTCCGGAAAGTCGATCCAGGCCTCGATTCGAGCGAGAAGTTGAAGAAGTGTTTCGCGGTCGGCCATCAGACGATCGGAGAGTTGACCCGACAGCGCGCGTTGTCCGGCCCGAAGCGCACGTTCCGAACGTGCGTGGAGGACGTCGAGGACGGCTTCCGCTTTGGTTAAATCCATTCTCCCATTCAGGAAAGCCCGCTCGGTAAATTCTCCTGGCCGTGCGGGGCGTGCTCCCAGTGTGCAGATCGCTTGGAGGATGGATTGAACGATGATGGGATTGCCGTGGCAGCTCATTTCGACCAGATCCTCGCCGGTGTACGATTTCGGCTTTGGCCAGGCGGTGATGACTACTTCGTCCAAAATGGTTTCTTGAAGGCGAAGGTGGGTCGGAAGAGGCGAGCGTGGGGGTAGTTGCTTGCCGGAAAGCTTTTCGGCGATCGAAATTGACCCTGGGCCGCTCAGACGGATCAGGGCAAGGGCAGAGGTCCCCGGGGGAGTTGCGCAGGCGGTTATGGTGTCTTTTTCAAAGGGCACAGGGACAACACTTTCGCAAATTATAGGGTCCTTGGGCGAGTCCAACTTATGGCGCTACGTGGAGGGTAAAACCCTAGGTCGGATCCAAAGGTGGGAGGGCTGGTCTGCGGGGGTCAAGGGATGTAAGAAAGAGGGATGGGAGCTGCAAAAGAGTCGATCTTAGTGACGGGGGGGTGTGGTTTTATTGGGTCAAACTATGTTCGCCATCTTTTAAGTATTTCTGCTTCTGCTCATGTTGTTGTTTTAGACAAGCTGACTTATGCGGGACACCGACCCAATTTGCAGCAGGAGGAAAAGGAAGGACGCTGTCAGGTGGTGGTGGGCGACATCGCCGACGCCAAAAAAGTTGATGAATTATTTGAAAAGTATCAGCCCCAATCCGTAGTCAACTTTGCGGCCGAGTCCCATGTGGACCGATCCATCGATGAGCCAACTCCCTTTTTGCACACCAATGTAACGGGAACTTTTACTTTACTGGAGGCCGCAAAAAAGTTTCTCAGCAAAAAGAAGGGGAAAGATAGGGAGAGTTTTCGATTTATTCATCTTTCCACCGATGAGGTGCATGGCTCCTTGGAGCCCACCGACCCACCCTTCCGCGAAACCTCCACCTTTGCTCCCAACAGTCCCTATGCGGCCTCCAAGGCAGCGGCGGATCACCTCTGTCGGGCTTACTTTCGAACGTATGGCGTCCCGACGGTAGTTTTGCGGCCCTCGAATAATTACGGACCTTATCAATTTCCGGAAAAGTTGATTCCCCTAGCTATTTTGCGGGCTTTGGCGGGGGAGAAGATTCCGGTGTATGGGGATGGCAAGCAGGTGCGGGACTGGTTGTATGTGGAGGATACGGCGAAAGCGGTTGAGGTGGCCCGTCATAAGGGTGGGCCCGGTGAGCCGTATCAGGTTGGTGCAGATGCGGAAAAAGATAATCACAGTGTTCTTCTGGGGATTTGCGACCTGCTGGATCGGCTGAAGCCACGATCGGACGGCAAACCCTATCGAAATCTCATGGAGAGTGTGACCGATCGTCCTGGGCATGATCGCCGTTATGCCACCGAGGCCGCGAAATTCAAAAATCAGACCCAGTGGAAAGCCCAAGTCCCTTTTGAGATCGGTTTAGAGAAAACAGTGCGTTGGTACCTGGAGAACAAAGCTTGGTGCCAGGACGTTCAGGGTAAGGGCTATACGGGTCAACGCTTAGGCCTTGCTAAGTCGCAGGGGTAGTCTCCGTGGCTGAGCAGTTTGACTACTTGGTCGTGGGGGCGGGTTTCGCGGGCAGTGTCCTCGCGGAACGACTCGCCGAGGATTCGGGAAAAACCTGTCTAGTGGTGGATCGACGAGATCACATCGCAGGGAATGCGTACGACAAGGTGGATTCGGCTGGAATCCTGATCCACGCCTATGGGCCACACTACTTTCGCACGAATTCGAGCAAGGTAGTGGATTACTTGAGTCGATTTACCGATTGGCATCAGGTCAGTTATCAGGTCCTTGTTTGGACAGACGGCAAATATTGGCAGTTTCCGATTAACCTCAACACCTTTGAGCAGTATTTAGGGAGGCCCTCCACGACGGAGGAGATGGAGGCGACCTTGGCTAAGTGGCGGGAGCCGATTGCAAATCCGAAGAACTCGGAGGAGGTGGTCTTGTCCCAGGTAGGGCGAAAGTTCTATGAGATGTTTTTCAAGAACTACACCAAGAAACAGTGGCAGCGGGATCCGGCTCAACTGGATGCATCCGTGTGTGGTCGCATCCCAGTTCGTACGAATCGGGACGATCGGTTTGTGACGGACACCTTTCAAGCCCTGCCGAAGGACGGGTACACCGCCATGTTCGAACGGATGTTGCGGCATCCTCGAATTACCGTTCGATTGAAGACCGACTACCGGGAGTTACCCCAAAGCACACGCTATCAGAAAATGATCTATACGGGCATGATCGATGAGTACTACAACTTTTCGGAGGGGCGCCTGCCTTATCGGTCGATGCGCTTTGAGCCGGAGACAATCCAGAAAGAGTTCTTTCAACCGGCGATGCAGGTCAACTACCCAAACGACCATGAGTATACGCGGGTAGTTGAAATTAAGCATGCCACGGGGCAGAAATCGGCCGTGACCACGATTGTGCGTGAGTATCCGGAAGATTTTGCGCCTGGAAAAGAGGCTTACTATCCGGTGCCGGCCCCCGATTCGAGGGCGCTTTACGAAAAGTATGCTGCGAAAGCGAAGGCGGAGAGTAACGTCACCTTTCGGAAGGTTGGCGACCTATCGGTACTACAATATGGATCAGGTCGTGGCGATGGCATTGACCGAGTATGAAAAGTTAAAGGGCACTTAGCTTCTACGGCTACCGAAGTCCTGCACCTTGGTAGCCGATAGGATCAAATTCAACCTCAGAAAATCCTGCGCTCAGGATGGCTGGGGTGAGAGCGGATTGAACCAGGGGACTTTGAAGACGCTGGGTCTCTTCGGGAGAGACCTGAACAAGGGCCTTGATGCCAAGGTGACGGACGCGAATGATGCGGAAACCGTGACTCCGGACAGCGCCTTCGGCTTGCTCAATCGCGGCTAACCGCTCGGGGGTGACCGCTAGACCCGGGGCGAGTCGGGAGGAGAGGCAAGGGGCGGCAGGCTTTTCAGCGACATCTAGTCTCGCCGCATGAGCGAGGGCACGAACATCTGCTTTGGTTAGTCCTGCGTCTCGGAGTGGGGCGGCGACGGAGAATTCCCCGGCAGCGGCTCGGCCAGGGCGGATTTCCCGTGAATCGTCAAAGTTTTCCCCATACGCCAGGATCGCCACGCCGCGAAGTTTCGCTACCTCTTCCATCCGTTG
>LIBO01000059.1 GCA_001438005.1 Verrucomicrobia subdivision 6 bacterium BACL9 MAG-120507-bin52
GGAGGAGCCGACTCCTCCGCCGCCGGCGCGTCATCCATTAAATTGGGATCTGGACTAGACTCCTCCTGAACCATCTCCTCCTCCGGCGGGGCCAGGGGTGTCTGGACCGTCTCGCTGGGCAAACTCTCCGCCGAAAATGGAATTCCCCCGACCCGTCCCTTGAAAAGAGTTACTCCACCAAAACCAATTAAGAGAAGGACATGCACCGCGAATGAAAAAAGTAAGACGATCACAATCGTCTTTTTGAAAAAAGCCTTCCAATCCGTTTTTACTCCCAATCGGGCACTCCCACTCTTCCGACTCGGATTCACTGGCGGATAAACAGGCGCACTCACGATGTGTAATTATGCCGACTACGGTTTTAGGTAGTCCAGTTGCAATCGAATCTTCTTCGCCCGAGCCAAATCAACCAATCGGCCTCCCGCCAACTCCCTCGCCTCCTCTAATAGTGGCCCCCGCTCCCCTTGCCTCTTTGCCTCCCCCGCCAAAGCCGCCAGGGCTTTCGATCGATCCTCATCGGTCACTTTATTCCACCACCCATCCTCGTCCCGATACGACACCTCCCCCATGGGGGTCACCGCCAGAATTTCGGGCGCGGGCAGATGGGCTGTCGCTTGCCCCCTCCCTGGTCCCAACTCAACCCAAAACGATTTCCCCAAATCAAAGCCCGCTTTCACCTCATACGTTTGGGTCAGTCGAATGACCTTCCGACTCCCTAACCACCGATGCTCCCAATCATACCCCACCTCGATCTTCTTGGCCGCGACGATCACCTCCGTTCGGGCCGAGGTCTGACCCCAAACCACTTTCGTTCCCTCCCGAATCTCTGGCCGAACATGTAACAAATCCACAAAGACCTCCGCCACTCCCTCCCTCACCCCAGTCACCGTCCGAGCCGCAATCTTCCCGGGCAGGTCCAAACATCCCTTCACCGCGAAACCCAAACAAATCACAATCCCCAAAAAGAAAGCCGCCGGCCCCCAACCTCCTCCTTTCAATTAAAGACGCAGCCCCTCGTCCGTCACCGCCCCATGCGAGGCATCCGCCACCAAATGAGCAAACTTAGCCAGCACCCCCTTGGTATACTTCGGCTTCGGTTTTTTCCACGCCCTGGCCCTTTTTTTCATCTCCACCCCAGAAATGTCCAACTGGATTTTTCGGCTTTTCGCATCAATCACAATCCGATCCCCACTCCTCACCAACGCCAACGGCCCCCCGTCATACGCCTCAGGGGTAATGTGCCCCACCACAAAACCGTGTGTCCCCCCGGAAAATCTTCCGTCCGTAATTAAGGCCACCTCTTGTCCCAACCCCTGTCCCATAATCGCACTGGTCGGAGCCAACATCTCCCTCATCCCCGGCCCACCCCTCGGCCCCTCATACCGGATTACCACCACATCCCCTTTTTTAATTTTTCCCGCCAGAATCGCCTTCATCGCCTCCTCCTCCGCCCCGTACACTTTTGCCCGGCCCGCAAACTTCTCCCCCTCCTTCCCGCTGATTTTGGCCACCGCTCCTCCCGGGGCCAAGTTCCCTCTCAAAATCACCAGATGCCCCGTCTTCTTGATCGGATTCGAAAACGGCCGCACCACCTCCTGCCCCGCCGGATAATCCCCGACAAATTTCAGATTCTCCGCCACGGTCTTGCCCGTCACCGTCAGACAATCCCCATGCAACATTCCCCGATCCAGCAGCCGCTTCATCAATGGCACCAATCCCCCGATCTTGACCAACTCCGCCATGACATACTTCCCGCTCGGTTTTAAATCCGCCAAGACCGGCACCCGCTGCCCGATCCTCTGGATATCCTCAATTTCCAATTTCACTCCGGCCGCCTGCGCAATCGCCAAAAAGTGCAGCACCGCGTTGGTCGATCCACCTAACGCCGTAATCACCACAATCGCATTCTCCATCGCTTTTCTCGTCAAAATATCCCGCGGACAAATTCCCCGCCGCGCCAACTCCATCGCCGCTTTCCCCGCCTCCCTGGCATCCAACTTTTTATTGGGCGAGACCGCCGCCATCGCCGAACTGTTCGGCAGGCTCAATCCCATCGCCTCAATCGCGCAGGCCATCGTATTGGCCGTGTACATTCCCCCGCAGGAACCCGGCCCGGGAATCGCACACCTTTCAATCTCCCCCAACTGGGCCTCCGTGATCGCCCCCCTCGCCCTTTGCCCCACCGCCTCGAACACACTGACAATATCCAACTCCTTTTTCCCCAAACACCCCGGCAAAATCGTTCCCCCATAAACGAACACCGCCGGCCGATTCAACCGCAACATGGCCATAACACACCCCGGCATATTTTTGTCACACCCTCCCAACGTCACCAAGGCGTCAAACCCCTCACACCCCACCACTGTCTCAATCGAATCCGCAATCACCTCCCGCGAGACAAGCGAATACTTCATTCCCTCCGTTCCCATCGAAATCCCGTCCGAAATTGTAATCGTATTGAAAATCAGCGCCTTGCCCCCCGCCTCATCCGCCCCCGCCGCCGCCTCCCGAGCCAACTCATCAATATGCGAATTGCACGGGGTCACCTGACTCCAAGTCGAGGCAATCCCAACCTGCGGTTTCTGAAAGTCCTCCTCTTGAAATCCAACCGCATGCAACATCGCCCGACTCGGCGCCCTCTCCATCCCATCCACCAAGGGCCCTGACCAGCGCCTCACCTTCAGAGCAGATTTTTTCGACTTCATGATCGGGCTATTCTGCCACACCCCACCCCTGCCTCAAGTCTACTCGCCACCCCTCAATCCGCGCCGTGCTGCTTCACCCAATCCTCCCGTAACCCCCTCGCTTTTCCCGTCTTTAAGTTCACCGCGACCAGCTCCTGCTGGGCCCGACAAAACAGCTGCCCCTCCACCCCTCTCACCTCCGACTCCACCATAAAACGCACCTTCCCCACCTCCCCCAACCGCGAAATCACCCGCACCCGCTCCCCCAAACGCACCGGCTTCAGGTACTCCACCTCCGTTTTCGTCAGCACGGGACACCCATACTCCCCCGCCACCATCTCCCTCATGCCCCAGCCTAACTGTTCCGCTAAATCCGTCCGCACCGCCTCGATCCACCGCAGATACGTTAAATTATGCGCAACCCCCCCCGCATCCGTATCAAAAAAATAAACCGTAAACTCCCTCTCCGCTTCCGCTCGCTTCACAACTCCCCAAACTCCTGCTCCATCCGCTTGACCACCAGCTTCATCACCTTGATCCGCGCATACCACTTGTAGTTGCCCTCGATCAGATTCCACGCGGCCGAACGCGAGCTCGTCCGCGTAAACATCTCCTCCGCCGCCAAAATATGCTCGTTCCACTTCCTCCGGTTTCGCCAATCCTCCTCACTGATCTTCCAATGCTTGTACGGATCCGCCGCCCGCCGCTCGAACCGGCGCAACTGCTCCGACTTCGTTATATGCACGAAAAACTTCATCAAAATGGCCCCTCCATCCACCAGCGTCCTCTCAAAATCCATAATCTCGCGATACCCTCTCCTCCACTCCTCCTTTTGCGCAAAACCCTCCACCCGCTCCACCAAGACCCGCCCATACCAGCTTCGATCAAAAATTGCGGTGTGACCCACCACCGGCAACTTGTTCCAAAATCTCCACAAATAGTGGTGCGCCTTCTCCTCCTCCGTCGGCTTCACCACCGACCACACCCGGACCAACCGTGGATCCAATCGCTCCGTCATCCTTTTGATCACCCCACCCTTGCCCGCGGCATCCGGTCCCTCAAAAACCAAAATCAAACTCTTGGCACTCTCCTGCAGCAACCTCTGCGCATGCAGCAGCTTCAACTGCAACCCCCGTAACTTCTCCCGATACTCCGATTTTTCCTGAATCTGCTTGTCCAGATCGAGGTGATCGAGCCGAGTCTTCATCCCCTTTGCCTACCCATTTTTAGAAAAACTGCCAGCCTCAACCCAAGAATTGCTCATCGCTTTTGCCTAAAATTTTGGCACGATTTTACCTTATGCTTTGCCACGAATTCACCGAACCGACCCGGTGGCTCGACGCGATGGTGGTCGGATGGGAGGCCCTGGGTGGACCCGCCCTCCAAGCCCGTGGCACTTTTCACGTTTCCCTCTGTGGGGGCTCCACTCCCAAAGCCCTCTACCAGCGCCTCGCCACCCTGAAATGGCCTTGGTCCGCCACTCGCCTCTACCTCGGGGATGAGCGCTGGGTCACCCCCGACCACAAAGACAGTAACTACAAAATGATCCAAGAAGCTTTCCACGGCACCGGAGTCCATATCGAGCGCGTCCATTCTGAAATCGGCACGGCCGAGATCGGGGCCCGCGCCTACGAAAAGCAGATTCGCAATGACCTAGGCGATCCACCCCGCTTCGATCTCATCCTTCTCGGAATCGGAGACGACGGCCACACCTCCTCCCTTTTTCCCAACACGGCCGCTCTCCAAGAAGAAAAACTCCTCATCGCCCCGAACTTCGTTCCCAAGCTGGGCGTTTGGCGAGTTACCTCCACCTACACTCTCCTCCGCTACGCCCGCGCCATCTGGTTCGTCACCCGTGGCCCCGCCAAAGAACCCTACATCCGCTCTCTCGCCCAAGACGACCCCAAGGCCACCTTTCCCGCGGCCAAGGTTCGTAGTGACCGCGGAACAGTCGAAATATATCATTGTACCCAGCCATGAGCCCCGCCTCCTCCCCATCCCTTCTTCCAGCGGACAAAAACTCGGCGGGTCCGACCCCAAAACCCGATCGGGTCCTCCCCCCGTTCGTCATGGTCATCTTTGGGGCCAGCGGAGACCTCACCACCCGCAAACTCGTCCCCGCTCTTTTTGGCCTGCAACACGAGGGGGCTCTCCCGGCCGACTACTCCATCATCGGCTTCGCTCGTCGTCCCAAAACCAATGATGATTTCAGAAAGGAAATGAAAGAAGGCCTCGACAAATTTTCCCGCCTTCGCCCCATTCCCACCGAGGAGTGGAAAAACTTCACCCCCAAACTCTCCTACCATGCCGGGAATTTCGACGACCCCAAAGCCTACGCCGAACTAAAAAAAACCTTGGATGAACTGGCCAAAAACCGTGGCCTCACCCAACACATCTTTTACCTGGCGACCGCTCCCGACTACTTTGCCACCGTCGTGCAACAGCTGGCCCAAGCCGGCCTCGTTCGTCCCGGCCTCCCTGCCCGGGTCGTCGTCGAAAAACCGTTTGGGCACGACCTCGCCTCCGCCCAAAAACTTGTCGGCGATCTGCAATCCTGCCTCGACGAGTCCAACCTCTTCCGCATCGATCACTACCTCGGCAAAGAAACCGTCCAAAATCTTCTCTACTTCCGCTTTGCCAACTCCATCTATGAACCCATTTGGAACAGCAACTTGATCGACAACGTGCAAATCACCGTGGCCGAGCAGGAAGGGGTCGGCACCCGGGGCGCCTTTTATGACGAAGTCGGTGCGATGCGGGACATGGTGCAAAACCATATGATGCAGCTTCTCTCCATCACCGCCATGGAACCCCCCGCCAACCTCACCTCGCAATCGATTCACGATGAAAAAGTAAAAGTTCTTCGCTCGATCACCACGCCCAAGCTCGAGACCATTCCCACCAGCACGATCCGCGCCCAATACGAAGGCTACCGCCAAAGCGACCGTGTGAATCCGAACTCCTCCACCGAAACCTACGCCGCGCTCAAAGTTCAAATTGATAACTGGCGCTGGTCGGGCGTCCCCTTCTACCTTCGCACGGGCAAAGCCCTCGCCACCCGCGCCTCGGAAATCGTCATCGTGTTTCGGCGCCCCCCCGCCGCCCTCTTCCGGGCCGAGTTCGGAAACCTTCTCCGACGTAACGCCATGCATATCCGTCTGCAGCCCGACGAGGGTGTTCACCTCCGCTTCAATGCTAAGCGCCCTGGTCGCAACACCGTCCAACCCGTCGATATGGAGTTCTGCTACGCCAGCGAATTCGGCTCTTACTCGCCCGAAGCTTACGAACGACTCCTCGGGGATGCCATTTTTGGGGACTCCACCCTTTTTACCCGCGACGATGAAGTAATCGAAGCTTGGAGAATCGTCGATGCCGTTCGCCAAGGCTGGGACAAATCTCCCATGTCTCTTTACCGGACCGGATCATGGGGCCCGCTCGAAGCCGATCAGATGCTCAAGGCCGACGGCAATCACTGGGTCGACCTCGACGCGCGGCCCAAAGTTTGATCACCCCTTTGCCTCCACTCCAACCAAACCGCCTCTCACCTCTCCAGCTTCAGGATTTCAGCGAAGCACTTCCCGATTTTTCATCCAAAATTCTAAATCTTTTCCCAAGCTTCTCCCCTTTTCTCGTAAGCTAAATCCATGACCACATGGTCCCCACCCCCCTCCGCTATCCTTTACGGCGCCCTCTGGCTTGCCCTCGCCCTCACTTTTCTTTTTTGGGGGGGCATCGCTCGGTTGCAACTTCTCTTTTCTCCCTCCTCGTCCACCTCCTTTCCCACCCTGCCCGTTCCACCGACCTTGTTCCTTTTCGGCATCTCCGCCCTCTCCCTCACCGC
>LIBO01000060.1 GCA_001438005.1 Verrucomicrobia subdivision 6 bacterium BACL9 MAG-120507-bin52
GGACTGCTCCAAGGAGTCTCGCTTCACCCTTCGTCTTGCTTTTTTGGTACGCTTCCCCCAGGCAGTGCGCGAGGACTTCGGTATCAGTGTCGGAGAGAAAAGTGTGACCCGCCTGGACGAGTTTTTCTTTCAGTTCGAGGAAGTTCTCAATTACCCCATTATGGACTACCGCCAGTTTTCCAGATTGATCGAGGTGGGGGTGAGCGTTTTCGTTGGTCGGTGCCCCATGGGTGGCCCAACGAGTATGGCTGATTCCCAATTCGCCTTGAATCGGTTTGGCCTGGCAAGCGTTGGCAAGATTTTCAATCCGACCACTTTTTTTACGAACCTCCACGCCGTGTCCATTCAAGATGGCGAGGCCGGCCGAGTCATAACCCCGGTATTCGAGACGGCTCAGCGCTTCCAGGAGAATAGGTTGGGCTTTACGTGGCCCCACGTAGGCAACAATTCCACACATCGTAAACTTGTTCTAGCGGGAGGGTGCGATAGGGTCAAACGATGACCCCGCGGACCTCCGGCCATCCTGACCAGGTGATTACTGTCATTTTGGGCGGGGGAGAGGGAAATCGTCTCTTTCCCTTGACGCAAGAGCGGGCCAAACCCGCGGTGCCGATCGCCGGGAAGTATCGCTTGGTCGATATTCCCATCAGCCTGAGTCTGAATTCGGGGATTAAGAGAATCTTTCTCCTGACCCAGTACCTCAGCTCCTCCTTGCATCGGCATGTCCAGCAGAGTTACCGGTTTGATGATTTTATTCCACGCGGCTTCATCGAAATCGTGGCCGCACAAAAAACACGGGAAGGAACCAGCTGGTATCAAGGAACGGCGGATGCGGTGCGGCAGGGGCTAATTCACTTTGATAATCATCCGCATGAACATGTCCTTATTCTTTCTGGGGATCAGCTTTACCGGATGGACTTTCGCGAAATGTTGGATCAGCACGTCACCTCTGGTTCCGACATCACTATCGCCACGTTGCCGGTCGATGCGGGGAGCGCCCCCAGTTTGGGAATTCTGAAAGCAGACGGGACACGTCGAATCACTGAGTTTGTGGAAAAGCCAAAAGATCCCGCGGTGTTGGCCAAGATGGAAAGTAAGTCGGCGATGCCCAAGGGTCGGCCTTTTCTGGCCTCGATGGGAATCTACATTTTCAATCGGGACGCATTACGGCAGTGCTTGGACGGAAATGATGGCAAAGATTTCGGGAAAAATATTCTCCCCGCAGCCATTCAGACAAAAAAAGTCTCGGCCTATATCCATGATGGATACTGGGAGGATATTGGGACGATTGGAGCCTTTTACCGGGCCAATCTGGATCTGCTGGCGCGTGAGCCCAAGTTTGACTTTGGATTAGGCACGGCACCGATTTACACGCGGGCCCGCTTTCTGCCGGGATCCGTGGTGGAGCAGTGCCAAGTCAAGCGCGCGATTGTTTCCGATGGGTGCACAATTTTGCAAAGTGTCCTGGATCATGCGGTCATTGGGATTCGATCCCGGATTGGGGAGAATTGCCAGATTCGCCGATCGATCTTGATGGGGGCGGATTACTTCGAGACTCCGGCGCAGCGAAAGGATAATCTCAAGAGAAAGAGGCCCGATATCGGCATTGCTGAGGGGACAGTGATTGAGGACGCTATTGTGGATAAGAATGTCAGGATAGGTAAAAATGTAGTGATTCGGGCCAGCGGAAAGTCGGGCGATGTGGATGGGGCAAACTTTTTCGTGAGGGATGGAATCGTGATTATTCCGAAGGGAGCCACCGTTCCGGATGGTTCGGTAATTTAGAAAACCGTTGCACCCCACGACTTGAGGGAGGATAGTTTTCAGACGTCAGCGGGCGTGATGTAATGGTAGCCTGCGAGCTTCCCAAGCTTGATGTGAGAGTTCGATTCTCTCCGCCCGCAAATATTGTTAATCAACGGCTTGCATATAATCGTCGATCCGGTGGGCTGGATTTGGCGCACAGGGTGACAAAGTCGGCTTTTCGGTCAAGAATAGGGAATGAAGATTCACGACCCGATGCTCCACCGAATCGCCGTGGGCGTTTCCTTGGCATTTTTGGGATTGGCCTGCTTGAATATTCTGCGGCCCTTTTTCGGACCACTGCTTTGGGCGATTATTTTGACCGTAGCCACTTGGCCGGTTTTCTTTTGGATCAAAAGCCGAATGCCGACGCGACCGATTGTTGCCTCGGTGTTGACCAGTCTTCTGATCGCGGTTTTTTGTATGATTCCGGTTAGCTACGGGGTGGCGGTGGCGGCCCAATCGGTGAAGCCATTATCGCAACTGATGCTGGATTACGCCAAGGAGGGGCTACCCCATCCGCCCGTGTGGTTGCAGGAGTACCCCTTTGGGATGACGCTTTTTCAGAAGTGGGAAAGTGCTGCGCAAGATCATACGCAGCTTTTGCAAGACATCAGTCCACTGCTGAAGCAGGGGGCGACGAGACTGGGGCAGATGGCGGGAAAAGTGGGAGTAGGGCTGCTGGAGTTTGCCTTCAGCCTAATCATTTGTGGGTTTTTCTTCGCCTATGGTGAGAAATTAACGCGAACGAGTCAGCAAACCTTGGAAAAACTCTTTGGGTCACGTGGCGGAGAGTTGCTGGATCTTTCCGCCCGAACGATTCGAAGCGTGATGTTGGGGGTTCTGGGTACGGCGGCGCTGCAGGCGGCTTTGATGTGCATTGGCTTTTCGTTGGCCGGGATTCCGCAGGTGGTGCTGCTGGGTTTTGCCGGGTTCTTTTTTGCCAGCCTGCAACTATCGTGCGGAATCGTATGGGTTCCGGTGGTGATCTGGCTTTTTCTGGAGGGGAGAACAGGTTGGGCGATTTTTAACCTGGTCTGGGGAGTGGGAGTGGTGGGTTTGGTGGATAATTTCACGAAACCGTACCTCATTAGTCGCGGAAGCAATCTGCCGTTCGGCATTATCTTCTTGGGGGTAATCGGAGGATTTTTGGCTTACGGTTTTCTGGGTATCTTTTTCGGGGCAACGCTGATGGCGGTAGCGTTTCGTTTGTTTAAGGAGTGGTTGGCGGGGGAAGTGAAGTAGTTTTGTAGTTTCCGTACTTGCTCGCATTTATCCGTATAAATATATAATAACTATTTACTTATAAAGATATAGAATATCTTTTTAGAGTTGTCGTTACAGCTCTTCTCACTACTTTCAGCGGATGGCAGCCAAGGAGAAGAACGTCGTTACAGGAACATACGACGCTTCCAAGATCGATAAGCTGGAGGGGTTAGAGGCGGTTCGTAAGCGGCCTGGAATGTACATCGGGGACCCGGACGAGCGTGGACTGCACCACTGTGTTTTTGAGGTTCTCGATAACTCGGTCGATGAGCATCTGGCGGGTCACTGTGACCACATCGAAGTCACCATCCATGTCGATGGCTCGATCAGTATTTCGGATGACGGCCGGGGGATCCCGGTCGACATGCATCCGAAGTTCAAAATGCCGGCAGTGGAGCTGGTTCTGACCAACCTGCATGCGGGAGGAAAGTTCGATCAGGG
The DNA here is from genome assembly GCA_001438005.1 of Verrucomicrobia subdivision 6 bacterium BACL9 MAG-120507-bin52. GTDB lineage: Bacteria > Verrucomicrobiota > Verrucomicrobiia > Methylacidiphilales > Verrucolacustridaceae > Verrucolacustris. Next base: position 3,511 of record LIBO01000060.1, read on the forward strand.
TGCTTACAAATACTCGGGTGGGCTGCACGGGGTGGGCGCGAAGTGCGTGAATGCGCTCTCTGAATGGTTTGAAGTGGAGATCTCGCGGGACGGGAAGCTGTATCACATGGAGTTTGCCCAAGGGAAGACGACCTCGAAGCTGAGTGTTACCGGAAAGTCGAAAAAGACCGGCACCAAGATCACCTTCAAGCCCGATTCGATTATTTTTACCGATACGACCAAGTTTAAGTTCGACCTATTGGCCAAGAGAATGCGGGAGCTGGCGTTTCTTAATCCCGGCCTTTCGATCACCCTGACCGACGAAGGGAAGAGCGGAAAAACAGAAACGTTTCTCTACAAAGATGGGATCGAGGAGTTTGTGAAGCAGATGGTGAAGGCCAAGTCCCCGATCCACCCGAAGCCGATTGTTTTAGAGAAGAAGAAGGACGAGGTATTTGTCGATTGTGTCATCCAGTACCACGACGGTTATGACGAAACTCTTCTCCCTTTTGCTAACTCGATTCCCAATCCAGACGGGGGGACTCATGTCTCGGGATTCCGCTCGGCTCTGACTCGAGCCATCAATCAGTACGCTTCGGGCAAAAGCCTGGCGAAAGACAAGGATCCCAAGATTACGGGCGAGGACGTGCGGGAGGGGCTGATCTGTGTTCTGAGCATCAAACTTCCGAATCCTCGGTTCAACGCCCAGACCAAAGTGAAGCTGGTGAATGCGGAGATCGAGGGAATTGTCGGAAGTTGTGTTTATGAGGGGCTTCTTACCTTTCTGGAGGAGACACCTGGAGTCGGGAAAAAGATTTTTGATAAGGCGCTGACCGCGGCCCGGGCACGGGAAGCGGCCCGGAAAGCCAAAGAGACGATCCGCAAAGGTGCATTTAGCGGGGGTGGATTGCCCGGCAAATTAGCGGACTGTTCGGAACGAGATCCCTCCCAGTGCGAGCTGTATATTGTGGAGGGAGATTCGGCCGGTGGCTCGGCCAAACAAGGTCGGGATCGTCGAACCCAGGCGATTCTTCCGATTCGTGGAAAGCTGATCAATGTGGAGAAGGCTTCGATTGATCGCGTCCTAAACAATAACGAGATCCGAACCATCATTACGGCTGTGGGTACTGGGATTGGAACTTCGGGGGATAAGGATAAGGAGACCGAGGGTAGTGGGGGGTTTGATCTGAGCCGCCTGCGGTATCATAAGATCATCCTGATGACCGACGCGGATGTGGACGGATCCCACATTCGGACTCTCCTTTTAACCTTCTTTTTCCGAAAAATGCCCGAGTTGGTGGCTTTGGGGCATATTTACGTAGCGCAACCACCCTTATTTCTGATCAAGCGGAAAAAGAGGGAAGAGTACGTGGATGACAACGAGACGTTGGATAAGATTTTAATCGAACTAGGCACAGAGGAGGTCTCGTTGGTTCGTCTTTCGGACAAAAAAGCTTACAACAAAACCCAACTGATGGATGTGTTGGTGTCTTTGCAGGAGCTGGAAAAACTTTCCCGTGCGGTCACACGCCGGGGAGCCAAATTTGAGGATTATTTGGAGGCGCGAAATCCGAAGTCGGGCGACCTACCAAAATATATCGCAAAGGTGAGAAAGCAGACGGAAGAGACATTCGAGTTCTTAATGGACGACAAGGAGGTGGCCAAGTTCCGGGATAAGATGGGGATTGAGGATGAGGGGGATGAGGACGAGAAAGAGGAAAAAGCCAGCAAAGGCAAAGAGGCCAAGGAGAAAGACGAGAAAGGCAAAGAGGAAGATAAGAGCCGCCCCAAAGCCAGGATTTATGAAATCTACGAGGCCAGTAGCATTTCCAAAGTTCTACAAGGCTTGGGTAAAAAAGGTATGGCGATGGACCACTATTCGGCCCAGGACAAACCTCTTTTTGAGCTGATCGAGGGTGAGGGAGATAAGCCAACGAAGATTCCCATCTTCTCGATCGCGGAGATTTTAACGGGCGTCAAAAACGTGGGAAAGCGTGGGGTGCAAATTACGCGGTTCAAGGGGTTGGGTGAAATGGACGCCAAAGAGCTTTTCTCGACGACGATGGATCCGGAGAAACGCCAACTGTTAAAGGTAGACCTGGTGGATGCGGCCAAAGCGGATGAAATCTTTACCACCCTGATGGGGGATGAGGTTGAACCCCGACGTATCTTTATTGAGGAAAATGCCCTCAACGTTCGGAACTTGGATATCTAGGCGCGAGAGAACCGATTATGGCGATTTCCAAAGATAAGATTGTTCCGATCAATGTTGCGGATGAGATGCAGAAGTCGTTTCTCGACTACTCGATGTCCGTCATCATCTCACGGGCCTTGCCCGATGCCCGGGATGGTCTGAAGCCTTCGCAACGCCGCATTTTATATGCGATGGATGGGTTGGGTGTTCAGCCGAATCGAAAGCCGGTGAAGTGCGCGAAGATTGTCGGAGAGACAATGGGAAACTTTCATCCCCACGGCGACATGGCGATCTATCCGACGTTGGTGGGGATGGGACAGTGGTGGGGGATTCGGCATCTTCTGATTGAGGGAAGAGGCAACTTCGGTTCGATTGACGGTGATCCGCCTGCGTCGATGCGATACACGGAGGCCCGATTGCACCACTTAGGGGCGGCTTTGATGAACGATATGGATCGGGACACAGTGGATTTTGTTCCGACGTATGACGAACGACTGACCGAACCGGTGGTTCTGCCGGCCTCTTTCCCAAATTTGATTGTGAACGGTGGAACAGGCATCGCGGTGGGTATGGCGACGAATATCCCGCCGCACAACCTGGGGGAGACGATTGATGCGATTGTGGCGCTGATTGAAGATCCGAAGCTCACAGCGGAGCAGATTTTAAAAATCATGCCTGGGCCGGATTTTCCCACGGGTGCGTTGATTTGTGGAAAGGAGTCGATTGCCTCGTACTACAAGACAGGGCGGGGATCTTTGAAGCTGAGGGGTAAGGTTTCAGTGGAAGACGGGCGTTCAGGCAAGCAGCAGTTGGTGATTACGGAAGTGCC
>LIBO01000061.1 GCA_001438005.1 Verrucomicrobia subdivision 6 bacterium BACL9 MAG-120507-bin52
GGGTCGATTCGGTTTGGGCCGTGCCGTTCGATTACGATCCAACCCGCGGTGGGAGCGAATCCAGTGAAGGCGGAAATGTTGGTGGAGACGTCAGATCGATACTGGGCAAAGGCGTGGCCTTTGGCGGCAGGGAAAAAGAGTGATTTTGTGGAGGGGGAGGATCGGAAGGGGCCGTTTACGGTGGCGGCGGCGGTGGATGGGACGGTGCCGGGGGATCGCGGCAAAGAGAGCCCAGCCTTACGGGCGGTGGTGGTGGGATCAGCCGCTGCCTTTGCCAACCAAAATATTTCGCCGTTGGAGGTGGACTTTATGGTGAACTCCATTCAATGGGTTTTGGGCCGAAATGAGTCGCTGGGGATTTCGCCGAAAACACCGAAGGATTTTTCCGTATCGATGGACGAGGGGCAGCAGAGGGTGATTATGCTGTCCACGCTGCTGGGAATTCCTGCCCTGACGGGATTGCTGGGTTTTTTCGTCTGGTGGCGTCGTCGCAGCTGAAAAGGAGAGAGCGATGAGTACGCGGTCCCTTCTGGTGTCCGTCGGGTTGATGTTGGGGATGCTGGGGGCGCTGAGTTTTCTACAGAAACAGGTTCCCGGGACGGAGCGGATGGCGAAGGAGTCCCGCAGAATTACGGATATGCCGGTGCGGGAGGCGGATCGGATTGAGCTGAAGGTGCCGAAGGGAGAGTTTGTTTTCCGGAAAAAAGAGGGAGAGGAGTGGCAGTTGGAGAAGCCGATTCAGGGAGCGGCGGATGGAACGGCGGTGGGGCGACTCCTTTCGGAGATTCAATTTGTGGAAAGCTTGCAAACCTTACCGTCCGGAAAAAAGGATGAGGCGATGATGCAGAATTTCGGTTTAGGGCAACCGAGTCGGACTCTGGTTATCCGAATGAAGGAGGGGGTGTGCCAGATTGAGACGGGACGGGATACGCCGATTGCGGGCGGGGTTTACACGCGGATTCAGTCGGGCAAAGAGGGAGAGAGGATTGCGGTGGTGCAGAGCCAGTTGACCGAGGCGATGGACAAGGATTTGACGGAGTGGAGAGAGAAGCGGGTGATGCCTTTGCTGGTGCCGGACGTGCAGGAGTTGCTCTTGCATCAGGGCACGTTGGAGGTGGAGGTGAAGAAAAAGGATGGAGAGTGGTCAATTTTAAAGCCGGTGGAGGCTCCGGCAGATCCGGTGGCGGTGATGGGCGTCTTGGGAGAGATTTCGTCTCTGAAGGCCACGCAATTTGTTTCCGACTCGGGCGGCGATTTGGCTTTGTATGGGTTGAATGCGCCGAGCCAATCGTTTGAGGTCAGAACGAAGGCGACGAATCGGATTTTGCAAATTGGGTTGAATGATCCGAAAGATACGAACCAGGTTTTTGCGAAAGTGGCGGATCAGCCATCGGTTTTTCTTCTGCCTCGGGTGACGATTGAGGGGCTCGGAAAAGTGGCCGATCGCGTGAGAGATAAGCGACTGGTGACGATGGGGGATGCGGGTCAGGTGGATTCGATTGAGGTAACGGGCAAGGGGGGTGAGTACCGATTGGAGAAAGAGAAGAGTGGGGCGGGATGGAATTTGGTTTTTCGGCAAAAAACGCGGGCGGCGGATGGGGCGGCGGTGGATCGGTGGTTAATCTCATTGGCGGAGATCCGGGCGAATCGTTTTTTACCGACGGAAGATCCTGCCCGGATGGGGCTGACCAAGCCGAGGCAGTCGATCACTTTGAAGTGGGGTGGAGAGACGAACAAGGTGGAGACGATCCAGTTGGGGGACGAGACGAAAGAGGAGGTGTTTGCCAGGGGATCAACAACGTCGGGGGCGATGGTCGTTCCGATCGCGCTGGCACGTGGGTTGCCGGAGACGGCGTTGGGTTGGTTGCCCAAGCGCGTGTTCCCGGCCGATTTTGGAGCGGTGGAGAGTTTCATTTGGGCCGTGGGCACTTCTCGGAAAGAGTTTCGCCGCGCGGGGGGTGGGCGATGGATGAGTGGAGGAGAGGATCAAACGATGGTGGGTGCTTACGTGAAAAGATTGGAGGAGATGGAGGTGGTGCGATGGATGGGGGTCCCAAGCAAAGCGGAGATTGGTCGGACGGAGGTGAAAATTATAGCGGAAGGAAAAGAAGGAAAAAAAGTGAAGATGGTGGTGTCGAAGGGAAAAGGAGAAGTGATTCTGCGGTTGGAGGGTCAGGACTTCGTGGGTGTTTTGGAGCGGGCCGGTTGGGGCTGGTTGAAGCAGGATCCCAGCTTGCCGATGGGGAAGCCAACCCAGAGGTGACGAGCCCACGATTTGGGTTACGATGAGGGGGTGGGTGATTCCTCCAAACCAGTGGCTCGAGAAGGGCAGTCGCGAGTCCGTCCCAAAATGTACGGAGTGGCGCTTTATTTGGTTGCGGGCATTTTACTTCTGCAGGTGCTCTTTTGCTTGTCGGTTTTCTTTTTGCGGCCCTACGTAATCGCCAAGACGCCCGAGGGAATTTTACAAAGTGAGAGAGAGAAGGCGGGGGAGTGGATGGGAAATCTGACCCGCTTTTTGCAGTCGCGTATGCAGATAGGAATCCCTGGGCAGGGGGGGGGTGAGAAAGCAACGAACACACCTGCGGTCTCCCCATGAACGAGGGGAAAGTGCGCACATGGTTATGGGCGGCGGCGGGTTTGGTGGCGATCCAAGTGGTGGCCTTGCTGGGGTTGATGCAGATGCGAAGTGGGGATCGGGAGAAGGGTCGGGAGTGGGCCTTGGATCCTGACGCGATCGCGGCGGAAGCCGAGCGTGAGAGGGAGTCGAGCGAGGCGCTGCGTAATCTTCCGCTGCCGGATGGAAGTGTGCGGTTAAGTGTAGCGGCGGCAAAGGCGGCGGCTCCGCAAGTCGAGGATCTCTTGGCGCAAGCTCGGGATTTGCAAAATCGAGGGCAGTTCGATTTGGCGGAGAAGTTGTTGGAACAGGCGCGTCAGCAAGATCCGAAGCACGGAAGGGTGAAGGTGGCGGCGGCTCTATTGGCGGAAGCGCGAGGGGACACCGCAGGGGCTTGGCAACGATGGAGGGATCTGATTCAGGCAAGCGATCCGGGGGGTGCGGTGAGAAGGTTGGCCTTAGCGCGGTCGAGGATTTTGGAAGAGAGAGTGCGATTGGAGCAGGTGGCACGGCAGCGAGAGGAAAGTTTGGCCAAGAATCCGCGTAAATTGGCTTTGGTGGGGGCGGAGGAAAAAGTAGGCGAGGGGAGGCGAAGGGTAGATTGGCAGGTGCGGGCGATTCGTGGAGGGGGTCGATTGGATGCCAGCCAGGTGGTGGTGCGGGTTTCTTTTTTTGAGAGGGGAGAAAACGGGGTGTTACAAAAAAGTCAGGCGGTGCTGGCCAAGTGGGAGCAGGGTCCGCCTTTAGTGGAGAAGGATGGGGTGCGGGTTGTGAGTTGCGAACCAAGGACGAGTGTGGGGGCACGATACGCGGGTTATACGTGGCAGATTTACTATGCGGGGGAGCTTCAGGATGAGCGGATTCAGCCGGCCTCACTGCGAGGAGTTTTGCGTGAAATGCCGCGGAGCTGACGGGGCTCGAACCCGCAACCCCCGCCGTGACAGGGCGGTGCTCTAACCAATTGAGCTACAGCTCCAACAAAGGAAGAACCATACCAAGGATGGCGAACAGACCAAGTCAGGATTTTTCGGCCGAGGTGATTGTCATCGGCAGTGGAATCGCGGGACTGAGCTTTGCCTTGAAGGCGGCGAGACATGCCAAGGTGCTGCTTTTGACGAAGAAGAACGCGGCTGAGTCGAACACCAACTATGCGCAGGGAGGGATTGCCTGTGTGACCTCAGCGGAAGATTCGGCGGAGCTGCATATTCGAGACACGGTCGGGGCGGGGGCCGGATTGTGTCGGGAGGAGGTGGTGCGGGATGTGGTGCAGGACGGGCCCGCGCGAGTGGCGGAGTTGGTGGAGTTAGGAGTGAAATTCACTGAGCGGAAAAACGGGGTGGGGCACGAGCCGGATTTAGGAAAAGAGGCGGGACACAGCAAGCGGCGGGTTTTGCATGCGGGAGATATCACGGGGCGGGAGCTGGAAAAGGCGCTGCTGGCGGGGGTGCGCGCATCACCGCAAATTCGAGTTCGGGAAGATATTGTCGCGATCGATCTGGTGACGACCAAGAAGAGAAAGTTGCCTGGTCCTAACCGGGTGCTGGGTTTGTATGTTTTGGATGGCGGGACCCAGCGGGTGGAAGCGATTCGAGCGCAAGTGGTGGTGTTGGCGACGGGTGGATGTGGAAAGTGTTACCTCTATACAACGAACCCCGGAATTGCGACAGGGGACGGCGTGGCGATGGCTTATCGGGCCGGGGTAGCGATTGCGAACATGGAGTTTGTGCAGTTTCACCCGACTTGTCTTTTCCATCCCTCGGCACCGAGTTTTTTGATTTCGGAGGCGTTGCGAGGCGAGGGAGGGGTGGTGGTGAATGCGAAAGGAGAGGATTTTACAAAAAAGACGGATCCGCGCGGCTCACTGGCCCCGCGAGACATCGTGGCACGGGCGATCGACGAGGAGATGAAGGAGTCGGGAGCGGCCTGTGTTTATTTGGACATTCGGGCCAAGGGAGCAGAATTTTTAGAGAAGAGGTTTCCGGCGATTACGGCCACGTTGCGGGGTTTGGGGATCGATCCGGCTTTGCAGCCGATTCCGGTGGTGCCGGCGGCCCACTATCAGTGCGGGGGAGTTCCGGCGGATCTGGCGGGAAAAACGGAGTTAACGGGATTGTGGGCCTTGGGGGAGGTTGCCTGCACGGGATTGCACGGGGCGAATCGGTTAGCGAGTAATTCGTTGCTGGAGGCGTTGGTCATGGCGCATCGGGCGGCGGAAAGTCTGCCGACCGTCTTGGCCAAAATGGCGAGGGTGGTTTCGATTCCGGCCTGGAAAGAGGGGAAGGCGCATGACGCGGATGAGATGGTGGTGATTACCCACAACTGGAAGGAGATTCGGCAGTTGATGTGGGACTATGTGGGGATTGCCCGAACAAAGAAGCGTTTGCTGCGCGCTCAGTCCCGATTGCGGCTGCTGCTGCAGGAGGTGGAGGAGTTTTACTGGAACTTTCGGGTGACGGGAGATCTTTTAGAGCTACGGAATTTGGCTCTTTGCGCGTCCCTGATTGTGGAATCGGCGCTCCAGAGAAAGGAGAGCCGTGGTTTGCATGCGATCGCAGACTACCCGAAGTTGCAGAGGGTGCCCAAGGACACGGTGATTCGGCCGAAGAAAGTGGGTTAAACGAATTAGGGCTTCGCTTCGCGCCACCAAGCGAGGAAGGCGAGAACGGACCAGAGAGAGCGGCGGTGGTCGGCTTGGCGGGAGAGATGTTGCTGAGTCATGGTACGGACGGCGGCGGGATCAAGTATCCCCGTGGAGGCCACGAGCGAGGGTTGGGTGAGATCTTCGGCCCAACCGCGAAGATCTTGTTGGAGCCAGGAGGCGACGGGCATGGCGAAACCGGCTTTTTTGCGATGAAGAATTTCGGGAGGGAGATCGTTTTTTAAGGCCTCCCGCAAAATCAGTTTGGTTTGGCGGCCTCGCATTTTGTAGTCGGAGCGCAAAGAGAAGGCGTGCGTAACGAGATCGGGGTCGAGAAAGGGAACACGGACCTCGAGAGAGTGGGCCATACTGGCGCGATCGACTTTCATCAGGACGCACTCCTGCAGGTAAAGCTTGGTGCAGAGGTAAAAAATCCGCTCGAGCCCGCCGGAGAGGCCGCTGCGGTAGGCGAGGCGGGTGACATCTTCGAAGGCGTTGTGGCGTTGGAGTTGTTGTCGAGCGTCGGGGGAGAGGAGGTCGTGGCGTTCACTGTTGCCGCAGGCTCCCATCCAGAGCAGAAAACGAATTTCCGCGGGCAGACCGAGCCCTTTGAGAAATTGAGCCATGATAAAGGGTAGGCTTTTGTAGTTGTGGGAAACGGGTAGGCGTTGGATGAGATGGTTGATGGCGACGCGGACGCCTACGGGGAGAAAGGAGAGGCGTTCCACGAGCAGATGGGCTTGAAAGCTGGGGTAGCCGGCAAAAAGCTCATCCCCTCCGTCTCCACCGAGAACGGTTTTTACTTTTCCAGCGGCGAGCTTGGCGAGGAACCAGGTCGGCACGAGGGAGGCATCGCCGAGGGGTTCGTCGAGGCCACGATAAATGGAGGGAATCGCCTCGGAGACATCTTTGGCCGAGAGGGTTTGGTGGTGGTGCTCCGTGCCGACCTTGCGGGCGACCATTTCGGCAAAGGGAAGCTCGTTGTAGGAGGCTTCCTGAAAACCGATGGAGAAGGAGTGAAGTTTGCGGCCAGCGAGAGGTGCGGCGAGGGCGGCCACGGCGCTGGAGTCGATGCCTCCGCTGAGGAGGATTCCGACATCCACATCGCTGCGGAGTTGGTAGCGGACAGCTTCGCGGAGAAGTTCGCGGGTGGTTTGGGCGGATTCATCGAAGGTGCCTACGCCCACGGGATTGTCTTCGATCGGCAGATCGTAAAAGTATTCGGATCGGCGACCGGCGGGTGACCAAG
>LIBO01000062.1 GCA_001438005.1 Verrucomicrobia subdivision 6 bacterium BACL9 MAG-120507-bin52
CGGTAAAAGGTGATCAAGGGCCCGACCAGATCGTGGTCTCCGGATGCGAGCATCGGCCATCCAAGCCAGCGCTGGTTCTGCGCCATGAACGCGCAGAACATCCACCGCCGGAAGTCGGGCGTGGATGGCCCGGCGGGCTCGAGCGCGATTTCTCCGTTGTTCCCGGTGATTCGCCCGGGCACGGAGTCCGTTGTAAAAATCCCCCCGTTGAACAGCAGCGGAAGCGGGCCGCCGCGGTTGCAGGCGAGCATGTAGCGGAAGAGTTGATAGTTTCGCCCGACCTGCCATCCGGGGTCGGTTGCGTCCGCCTGCGGATTGACCACGATATGCGAGCGCGACCAGAACTCGTCCCAGCGCGCCTGCTCATCCTGCGCGGCGGCGGCGAGGGTGCCTGGATCGAGCAGGGCCCCGGCCTCGGCCGACCAGTTTTGCGGATCGCCGTCCTTTTGTGCGCGCAGGGCCACCGCGAAAAGGTGGGTTTCCGCCGCTGCCGCTTGGAAGCGCCACGCCCGGCCTGCCCAGTTCTGCCAATGGACCGCTTCATCGCGGATCGGCACGAGGGAGTGCGCCGAGACCAAGGCCCCGCCGAAAACGAGCCGTTCCGCGGGATTGTGGACATGGCCGCGCGCCCAGGTCTGGAGCGAGAGATCTTCGTCCCATTCGGACGGATACTCCCGGTTGTCGTGCCACCAAAGCAAAGCATCGGTTGTTGGCTGAACGTGATCTTTTCCCACATCATGGGTGCGGTCGCAGACATCCACCGGAACTTCCAAATGAAGCTGCTTTCGATCGCGATCCCGCCAGGTGGCGAAGCACACTTCCAGCGGCCGGCCGCAGGCGGCTTCAAGAACAAGTGTCGCCGCGGCAAACCAGAGAACAGCCTCGAATGGGCCGCCGTCGGCGGTTAGCGCGGTGATCCGGATTCTGCCCGAAGGAAGATCCAGTGTCTGACAAAGTCCGGCCTCTTCCTGCAATCCGCCCTCCGGGGTGACGCGTAGGCATCCAAGTTTCAGCAGGCGGCCATTTTCATCGTAGGCGGAATTCAGTCCGAGATAAATCCAGACCGATCCGTCCTGAACCCAGACATTGGCTCCCGCGCCGAGCCGCCCGGAAAGCGGCATGGAGTCCATGGAATCGCGCGAGGGCGAGTTCCAAACGATGTTGTAGCGCGGGAGATATCGGGAGAAATCAAAGGCCATGGCTCAGGGAATGTAATGAAGATCTCTTTCTTCCTCGGGAAGGGTTGATCCTTTGGCGGAAACGCTGCCCGCCCGGACTTTTTTCCCAAGGGCCACAGCTTCGCTCATCGCGGCATCCGCATCGGATTTGGAAAGCTCCGCCAGGGCGGCATCCCATCCCTCCAGATCCACCCCGATGGTGCGGGCGTCGATCGGGGCGATTCCCATGACGATGGCGGCGGAACCGGCACGAAAACCAAAGTCCCGCCCCGGAGGATTCACAAACAGCGGGTCGGCGATGACGCTGCCCATTTCATAACCCTCCGCCTTGGCCTGCATCAGGTAATCCTCCGCCCAATACGGGCTTGTCGGCAGGGCCGGGTCAGGATCGAAATCGTCGGTGAGAAGCGTTGCTTCGGAGGCAGCCTTGCCGGATGTCACGGCTGTAAGGGTGGATTCCGAGGAGTTGCCATGAGCAACCCGCAGTGCGTCGAAGAACATGCCGGCTTCCGTGCTTTGGCCTTCCAGTCGGACCTGCAGCGAGTTTGCCAGAGCCTTGAGCGATGGAACCTTGGCAGAAACACCGGGCTTGCCAAGGGCGGAAGGTGCACTCACGTCTTCGGGATTGAACCATGCCTCGACGGTCTGCTTTGGCAGGTCAATCTTTGCCAGGATCAGGTGTGTTTTCCCGGCCGCATGGCCGGGCACCTCGCCGAGATTGATGAATCCGGAGGCCTCGCCGATGCCGAATTTCGAACCACGCGTCCCGATGAAGACCCCTTTGCCCGGCTCTCCGCTTTCATTGGCAAAAAACACCCCGCTGCGATCCGAGGCCCGGGCTGCCTCATCGCGACGGCTGAGGAAAGAGACCCACAGGACTCCGTCGGCGAGGCTTTGTGTCGAAAAATCCCTTTGCAAAACCGCCCATCGCCCGCGATGGACCAGACTGGCTCCATTCTCTTCCGTTTTCATTCCGGTGTTCACGTAGCCTTTTGCATCATAGCTGAGAGCAAAAGCAGGATCCAAGCCGGCGAGGCCGCTGATGACTGTCGTTCGCCAAGGTGCCGGCCATCCGCCGCCTGCATCGGCATAGAACAAGGGACGCAGCGTGGGCTTGCGGGGGCTCCAAAACAGATTGCTGCCGATAGCCGAGAGGCTGAGGTCGATCGGCGTCAATTGCTGCACGGTTTTGTTATTGCCAGCGAGCACGCGGCCTTCGCCCGCATAAACCGGACGGATCCGGTCCGGCGTGTTGGTGTAAAAAATATTTCTCTCCACCCGCGAACCATCCGGATGGTAGGTGAGAAAGCAGATCAGGCCGTAATGTTTGTGGCCCGGCGTCTGATCCGACCCGACGATGAAATTGTTGATCATGTCGTTGCGTCCTTTCAGTTGGATGGCGTTGCCGCCGGAACCAGTGTCGAAAATGATGTTTTGCTCGATCAGGGTCTCATGCTGGTCATCGTCGCAACGGATGGCCGCCTCCAGGTTGCTCCACGAGTTATGGATCAGGTTTTTGCGGATAATGTTTCCTCCTCCTGCGCCCGAGACGTAGATCGCGTTGCCGTCGCCCATGCGCTCCATGACCGAAAAGAATTCGTTTTCCTCCACGAGATTGTTGCGGGCGTGCAGGTATTTCTCGCGGAGTTTCCAGCCCTCGTAGGATGCGAAGATTTTGCCGCGCACGCGGATCTCATCCGTGATTTCTTTGTCCCGGCGGGTGGCCCACGCCTCGCTGCGGCCTTCGAAGGCGGCCCGGCAACTCAGTGAAACCCCGATGTAGGGAATGCTGTGGATGAGGTTTTTGCGAATCCGGTTTTGTCCGCTTTGCCAGACAAAGATGGCCGGGCGGTCCCATTTGATCTGGCTGACGTGATGGACATGATTGTTGGCGAAAGTGTTGTCTTTGTTTGCGTCCTTGGTGCCGGGGCCGTAGCCAGCGAAAACCACGGCCGCGCCGCCGAGGTGGTCGAACAGAGAGCGTTCGATGGAGATTTTCTGCGCATGCAGGTCGAGGCGGATCGCGTTGTCGCCACCCGCCGTGAAATGGCAGTCCGTAACCGAGCAATCCTCCGCTCCGCGAAAGCGCAGCATCGCATTCGGCGTGTCGAAATAATCCCATGCGTGTTGAAGGATGCGTCCCGTGGTGTCGTCAGGCAGGCCCATGCGGTCGACATGTTGGAAGGTGAGGCCGGAAAAATGAATCCCCCGCACAGGAATGTCCGCCGCGCCATCATAGTCAATGGTCCCCTCCACCCGGATCAATTCGGTGAGCAGGGGCATAATGATATCGGCCGGTTCGCCGTCATCGACGGGCCAATAATAAAGTTTGCCTTCGTCGGGATGCACCACCCATTCACCCGGAGCGTCCAATTCTTCCAGCACGTTTTCCACCCACAGGCTGTCGGGCGGGGATTCCCGGTGCCGGATGCGCCCGAGCGCATAAACATTCGGTTTGGTTTTGGCCGTGTTGGATTTTTCATCCACCGAGAGCAGAGGAACGATATTCATCGCCCAGGCGGCACTGGTTCGGGCGACAATCTCCGCATGGCGAATGTCGGGATAGTTCTTCAGCGCGCCGGGCGGGAACTCGATCATATCCGTCGGGGGTCCGTGCCACTCGTATTGTTGGGTGGAGGCAAAACCGTTGCCACGCGCCCGGGGCAGACGTTCGTCTCCATGGTAAAGGGTTAGGATGTTCCGTGAAACCGGCAGATCGGCCACCCAGATGTTGCCGGGCAGCTCGGTTTTTCTCCATCCGGTGACGGGAATGCCACCGCTCAGCACAGGATATTGACCGGGTTCGTTGCGCCATGTGACGCGGTGCCCACCCGAGGAGGCGTCTTCATGACCGAGAACCAACGGTTCGGAAATTTGATAGGTTCCCTGCCCGAGGTGGATCGTGATGTCGCCGCTGTCGGACGATGCAAGATTCTCCCGGACGAGCTCCCGGGCTTTCGCCAGCGTCGCCAGCGGCTGATCCGCGGTGCCAGGGTTGCTATCGTTGCCGCTGGGTGCGACATGGATGTTCGTGCCCGCCTCGGCGGGGGGATATTCAATCACCGGGGCTGGCTCGCCGGTTTGGGCGTGAAAATTGTAGCCTGTTATAGAAACCAGCACGCCACAGCAAAGGAGAGGAAAGAGAAAACTGTGAACAGATGCTCTTTTTGTTGCTTTCACAAGGGATTGAAGGGGTGGAAAAAATTCATGGTTTCGCAGCAAGACACAGGGCGCGGAGCGTGAGCAGAGGGCCGGTTGGTCAGACTCAAAACCCGGTGAGTGTTCCCCGCCAGAAAACCCGGTTTTCCGTGTTGAAGTTTTCATTGCGCGGAATGCTTTCGACGCTCCGGATTTCGATGTGGCCATCAAGGAATTGAAGGGCGACCTTTCCTGAAGGATCGGCTTCCGGAAAGGTACCCGCTTCCGCGGTGCCCGTGGGCCAGACCACCTCCGGGAATGCCGTGTCGGCAAGGGTGCCGGGTTTGAAGACCCCTCCGGTCATGAACAAAGTGCGGCTTAGCATCTGGGCCTGCAAAAAGGTCCTGGGGCCGTGTTGGGCGGCCGGATTGGCCCGATATCCCACGCGCTGGTTCATGGCAAAGGTGGCCACGCCATCGGCCTTTCCATGCTTTCGGATGAGGCCGGGATGCCCGAGACCCTTGGCATTGCGCTCTTTGCCATCCGGCGCCTCGACGTAACCCGAATCGACCAACAGCTGCCGCCAATTGTTAGTAATGCCGCTATTTTGGAAACGATTGGGGACGATTTTCCCGTTGTTGTCACTCGCGTAGTTTCTCGCTGCCGTGTAAAATTGCCGCAGGTTCGAGGTGGCACCGGCCTGATCCGCCGAGGCGAGCATTTTTGGCACCATGGCGAAGATCAACGAGGCCAGCACGGCGACAACGGCAAGCACGACGAGAAGCTCGATGAGCGTGAATGCCCGGGGGGAGAGGCAGCGTGCTGTGCGGTAGCAAAGAAACTTCATACCTGTACTGATCCTGTAGGACATCGGCACCGATTATTCAATGTGCATCGTTGACTCCTGTGGCCGATGCAGACTTTTTGTCGGAATTCTCCTATGTTGGACGTCCTCCCGCCTCTCCGTTCCCTCATGCCATCCAATGATCTGGCGAAATTCTCCTGTTCTCCGCCCTTGCTTGATTCGTGGTGGACGCCGCAAGATGAAGTTCACCGGAATTCCTCCCGGCGCATATTCTTCCACTCCCCGCTTATGAATTTGATTCACCGACTGTATCACCGGCCAAGCTTGGTCTGCTTGCTGTTTGCCGCCAGTGCTTTCACCTCCCACGCCCGCGATGTTTTCTGGCAGGGCGGAAACAGCTCTGCCGGTTTCCACGCTTACGACAATTGGGTGGACGGCATTGCTCCGGGGAACGATTCCACCAAGGAAACCGGCGATATTGCGGTCTTCGGCAGCAAGGCTTTCGAATCGAAGGCTACACTGGCCGGATCGCGATCCATCGCAGGGCTTCGCTTTGAAGCCATGATCAATGACGATAAATGGATGATCAGCCGGGGTAGCGGCGCGGACCACACGCTGAGACTCGGATCCAACGGTATTCAAATCCCGCAGGGCGATACGAAAGTCATCATCGATTGCAACATTGGTCTCCAGGGCAATCAGCGGTGGATCTTGGCTGGTGAAAACAGCGTTTTGAATGTGGAAGGTGACGTGGGCGGACCAAGCCGCTTGTTCATACTCGGCCGGGGGAGCGTCGGATTCAGCGCGGCTCTCAAAATCGGTGGCTTGGCCGTTTCGGGCGCAACCGTCGAGACCAAAAACGTTGTCGATGCTCCCGCCATGGAAATCGTTCTCGGGGACTCCGCAACGTTGAAGATCTCGGGCGAGGGGCTTACGGCCGGCACACTTGCGGTTAAGTCGTCCGCTCGCATCCTCCTTGATCCCTCGGTAAAGACCGTCCGCTTTGCCGGTTCAAGCGGGAAGCCATGGGAGGAGGGAGAATTGGTCATCGAAGGTTTCCAGCCGGGCAAAATGAACATCTACTTCGGCGACACGGCCGAGGCGCTGACTCCCGAGCAACTGGGCCGTATACGATTGGAAAATTCCGGCGCGGGAAGCTCGCTGTTTCTCTCAGCCCAAGGCGAACTTCAGACCCGGTAAAAACAAGTGCTCGCGGCGGAGCCGTCACCGTTTTTTTCTGCGGGCCGGTTGGGCAGAGCCACCC
>LIBO01000063.1 GCA_001438005.1 Verrucomicrobia subdivision 6 bacterium BACL9 MAG-120507-bin52
GCCCGCACCATAAAGAGTCCGCCCGTCTCATTCGGGAACACACTTGGAAAGACCTCTCCCGATCTCAAACCGAGTTTATTGCCCTGCTCGCCCGGTATCACCGCAAAAGCGTTCCCTCCCCAACCCACCGCCGGTATGTAAACCTTCCCAAAACGAAAAAGAATCACCTGCATTACCTAGCCGGTATTCTTCGCGTCGCCGACGCTCTGGATCGTTCCCACTGCCAAAGTCTTCACCCCGGCGAACTGGAAATTCGTCCAGGAGTTTGCCTCATTCATGTGACAGGCCAAGACACCGGGGAGGCTCAATTTGGCATTGAGCGTAAGGGAGACCTTTTCCAACAAGCTTTTGGGTGCAAACCCTTCCTGAAGCCCAACTCCTAGTGGAATGGCACGCCGAGGCCGTTCTGCTTTACTACTCCGATGCGTTCCAAACGGTGGCGGCCTCAATTTATCGCCTTAGCCATCCTCGTTGCCTTTGTCGGCTTCTCTTACAGTTACGTCCGCTTCTTTGTCCGCGCCCGCACCCACAGCGTGATCGTCTTTTTTGTTCCCGGCGCCAGCTCGGAACTCCTGGCCCTAGCTCAGGCCCGTGACCCCACTCGTAATCTCACCGGGTTAGACTGCACCGATTCAATGGCGTTTGTCGAAAGCCAATCTTCCGATCAACTTACGGGTGATGCCGCCGCCCTCGCCTCTTTCCTGGCCACCGGCCAACCGAGTCCCGCGGGGCGCTTAAGCCTGACGTACGATGGGAAACCGGCCGACACCCTTCTGTACAAAGCCCAGCGTCGTGGTCGTGCCGTTGGGGTTGTCTCCTCTGGACCAATCACCTCCCCTGGGGTCGCTGCGTTTTATTCTCACCAATCCAACGCCTCCATCTCCTCCACCGTCGTGCAACAGCTTCTCGATACCACTCGGATCGATCTCATCCTCGGCGGGGGACGCGAGATCTTCGCCGCCGAAAAAAAAGCTGGCCGTCGCGATTTGGAAAAAGAGGCCGAGAAACTGGACTACACTCTCGTCTTCGATCGAGCCGGTCTGGAAAACTTTCCGGCCTGGAACACCCGTCGTCTTCTCGGCCTCGTTGCCTCGGACTCATTGCCTCTTGCCGCAGCCGGGGGAGAGGCAGGAACTATCCAGCTGGCCGACCTGGTTCGCCGCTCCATTCAAACCTTAGCCTACAACATGCTCGGCTACTTTCTCGTGGTGGATCACCCCCTCGTGGCTGATGCCGCGGGGCAGAATCAGGCCGAGCTCGCCGTCCGCCAGCTGCACGAGCTGGACCGAGCCGTCGAAACCGCTCGGAAATACGCCGGAAAGAATACTCTCATTGTTGTCTACTGCCCCTACTCGGTCGGTGGATTTCAGTTTTTGGAAAAATCAAAAGGGAAGTCCTCTTTCCGCCGTCTCTCCCCCCTCTCCTGGCACAATGGCCCGGGCAAAAAAGGATCGGATCCCACCGCTTTTTCCACCGGACGCCCCGCCGCTTCCTCCGCTGGCTTTGGCTGGGTTTGTGCCTACGGACGCGGCTCAGAAAAGATCTCCGGCATCATGAACCCAGGCGAACTTCACGCCATTTTGAGTCGTCAGCTCTGAACACGACCCAAATTCGCGACATTTTGGCGACGCACGGTCTGCGCCCTCTGCGCCAGTTGGGCCAAAACTTTCTCGCCGAACCTGCCCTCGCCACGGTCATCGCCCACGCCCTGCCCAAATCCACTCAGGAGCCTGTGCAAGAAATTGGTCCCGGTCTGGGCGCACTCACTCGTGCTCTCCTCACCATCGGACACACGGTGGAAGCTTTTGAAATCGATCAGGGACTCATCTCTTGGCTACGCCAATCGTTGCAAAATGAGCCCCGCTTTCAACTGATCGAAGGAGACGCGCTCAAAACCCTCCCTCACCACCCTCCCCGTTCTCTCGTTTGCGGCAATCTCCCCTACTCCATCTCCACCCCTCTTCTTGTCCAACTCGCTCTTCGCTCCCCGCCCCCCGCGACCGTCGTCGTCACCCTGCAAAAAGAGGTGGCCGACCGGTACGCCGCCCTACCCCGAACCTCGGACTACGGCGCAGTTTCCGTGCTCCTTCAATCCGTTTTTCAGATTGAAAAGATTCGACAACTTCCGCCGGAGGTTTTCTATCCGCGGCCTCAGGTAGACTCCGTCGTGTTACGCCTGAATCGCCATCATGAAACCCCGACAAATCTCGAACCGTTTTATGCTTTCGTCAAAAAAGGCTTTTCCCAAAGACGCAAGAAGCTGAAAAGCCTTTTGCCTGTTAATCTCGACCGCCGCGCCGAGGAGCTCAACCCAACCGAATGGCGAACCCTCTATGAATCCACCCGACGAGAAATTTGACCTTGTCGACGCCAGCGATCGGGTCATCGGATCTGCCCCACGGTCCGAAATCCATGCCCGCGGCCTCCTCCATCGGGCCGTTCACCTGTGGCTCTTCCATCCGGATGGACGCCTTCTTCTGCAAAGACGTTCCCTCAACAAAGATAGGGAACCCGGTCGCTGGACCTCCAGCGTGAGCGGGCATGTCAATGCGGGCGAGGAGTACGACACCGCTATGCACCGCGAAATTCCAGAGGAGATCGGTATTCCCACCGAGACCTGCCAAAAGATGTCCCGCGTCCAATACTTTCCGGCCTGCCCAGAGACCGATCAGGAGTTCGTCTGGCTCTACCGCGCGACTCATCCCGGCCCCTTTCAACCCGATCCGCACGAGGTAGCCTCACTGGAATGGTTTACGCCAACCCAAATCAACCAAATGCTGATTCGTCATCCCTCTGATTTCTCATCCTGCCTCATTCACTTATGGAGCAAGTGCCCCCCATGAATCGACTTTTTGGAAAATCGGCCATCGTTGTCGGTGGGGGAATCGGTGGCTTAGCCACCGCCTTACGCCTACGGAAAGCAGGTGCCCGAGTTACTCTACTCGAAAAGAACCCCTCGGTTGGGGGAAAAGTCGCCGAGAGAAGAGCGAACGGCTTCCGCTGGGACCTCGGCCCCTCTCTCCTCACGATGCCGCCGATCCTCGATCGCCTCTTTACCGAATTAGGGGAAAGAAGAGAGGATCACCTTACCCTCCAGCCTCTCACCCCTACCTGCCGATACCGGTGGGCGGATGGATACCAATTTGACGAAAATGAGTTCTTCTGGTCGCGACCCGATTCCGCCCGACTCCTTCGCCACGCTCAAGGTCTCTACCACCTCTCCTCATCTGCTTTTTTAGAGAGTGATCCCTCCGAACTTTGGAAAAAAGTTTTCAACCCCGCTCTCCTTCCGCTCCTGCGCTTTCTTCCAGCCATGAGCCCCTTTCGCTCCCTCGCTTCTGCCTCCCGACACTTCTACTCCGATCCCCACCTGCAACAATTTCTCCAGCGCTTCGCCACCTACAACGGTAGCGACCCCGAACTCACCCCTGCCACCTTTGCCGTCATCCCCTACGTCCAAGCACACTTTGGTGGTTGGTACATCAAAGGCGGAATTCGTCGGTTGGCCGAAGCCCTACTGAAGCTGGCGGAAAAGCATGGCGTCGAAATTCACACTGCGGCCGAGGCACTTTCCATCGACTCTTCCGGCGTCACTCTTACCTCAGGCCAGCACATCCCGGCCGATCTCATCTTTCACAATGGTGATGTTTTAGGCGCCTACCAGAAGCTGATTCATCACCCTCGCGCGGCAGAGTGTGCCCAAAAGATTGCCAAGCCGGAGCGTGCCATTTCCGGCTTCGTCGTCCTGCTGGGCGTAAAAGGCCGGGATCCCGCTCTGGCCCATCACAACATCTTCTTTTCCGACAACTATCCCCTCGAATTTCAGCAAATGTTTCGCGAACACCGCCCCGCGGAAAATCCCACCATCTATCTTTGCCTCAGCTCTCGGTCCGACCCCGCCTCGGCCCCCGCGGATCACGATAACTACTTCCTCCTCGTCAATGCACCTCCCAACACTACCTCCATCGATTGGGCCAAGGAGTCCCCCCAATATGCGGATCAAATCATTCGGATTTTAGATCAAAAGTTTTTGCCGGGGCTAAAGGGTAGAATCGTCCATCAAGAGACAATCTCACCTGCAGATTTTGAATCTCGCGACGGAGTCGTCGGTGGGTCTCTGTACGGTTGGGCCTCGCACGGGATGAAAAGCTCCTTTCTGCGTCCGCCCATTCGCTCCCCCCTGCTCAAAAATCTCTACTTCGTTGGGGGTACGACGCACCCCGGGGGTGGGCTCCCTCTCGTTCTTCTTTCCGCAGAAATCGCTGTCCGCTTGGCCAACCGATCGGCCTAAAGTTTCTCTGGGCTCTCCAAAAGCTCGGCCACTCGCGCCAAAAGCCGACCTGCCGCACCCCCGTCGATCACCCGATGATCAAAACTCAAGGTTAACCCCGCCTCGTTCACTGGCACAAAACCTCCCGTTTTCTCATTCCACAGGGGCACTTTCTTGGCCACGCCTAAGCCCAACACCAGGCTTTGCTCCGGCAACGGGATCGGGGTGGCCCACTCCAAACCAAACGTTCCGTAATTCGTCACCACCGCGACCGATCCACCTACCGCCTCGGCGGGCAACTTCCGCTCCTTCGCCTTGGCCATCAGGGCGCCATAACTGGCCAGCATCGCATCCAACTTCGTTTGGTTCACTTTTCGCAGAACTGGAACCAGCACCCCATCCTCCGCCTCCACCGCAAACCCAATATCGATCGAGCTCGGGTGAACAATTCGATTCCCCACCAACCGCCCCGCCGGTGTGCTGCTCTCACCTAAAGCGATCCCTAAAGCGCGCGCCACATACAAAGTCGGTCCCGGTTTACCTGGGTGTTTCTTACGGTGCGCCATCATCTCATCCATCCGCACCCCACGCCCCACCGTAGCCAACGGACGCGTCCAACTTCTTCGCATCGCATCCGCCACCGCTACCCGCATGGAGGAGGCCGGGGTTAACTTCTGCCTCTCCAAGTCCACCATAAATTTCTCAAAATCCTCAATCGTCACCCTTCCCTTGGCACCGCTCGGCGCCAACCCCGCCAAATCGGCCGCATGTAAGCCCAACTCCTCAATCCTTGCCTTCATCCGCGGAGACATATAACTCGCCCCCGCCGCCCTCGCCGGCACGGGCAATCCCTGAATCGTCGGCGTTACCCCGTGCCCATTGGAATCGACCCCATTTTTTGCCCCGCCCACTTTTTTCTTCCCGTCCGAATGCGCCCCCTTCGAGGCCGGTCCCCGAGTCCTCTTTTCTGTTCCCTGCTCTTTTCGTCCCGCCACCTCGACAAAACCCAAAATCGTCCCCACCGGATAACTTTTCCCCTCTTTTGCTTTCCACTCCTTCCACACCCCCCCGTAGCTGGTCGTGACGCTCATGACCGACTTACTTGTCTCCACCTCGGCCACCTCTTGATCCATCTCCACTATATCTCCCGATTTTACTTTTAATTTCAGCAGAGTCGCTTCGGCGACCGACTCCCCCAGCTGAGGCATAGAGATGGCAAACTGTCCCATAACGTCCGAGTCGACCTTACCTGCTCTTTTTTCGAAGAACAATGCCGAGGGCGACCGATCCGGCTCTTCCCCCTTTTCGGGGGATCCGGATCGGCCGCGGCCCCAGCGCAGCCGTTCCTCAGGCGGCTGCTTTATTTTCCAGAGTCCGGATGCTGGAAAAAAAGATGCGGATCAAAATATCCACCTCCTCCAACGCCGTTCTCACCGCCTGCCCGTCACAGGGCAGACCCGCTTTTGCCAGCAGCTGGAGAGCCCGACGGGAAACCCGCAGCTCAGTCAGGCAGGCACGGAACTTTTCCGCGAACTCCTTGGCCGAGGGCGATCCCTCCGCTTCTCCGTGCCGGAAGTAGGCGGCGGTGCCCGAGCGGAGAAGCTCCTCCGCCAGATGTCCACCCGCCCGATCCTCCGGCAAGCTACCGGCCAACCCCAGTAGGTTGGAGGTGAAGGAGAGCAAACGGTCGGATAAGTCCGGCCCCTTCCGCTCCTCTTGCGCCGCACCCCCACCTCGGGGAGAGGATGCCGTGTTTCGATCTTGTGATTTCCATCGTGTATCTGGTGTGGTTGTCTTCATAGGGGATTAAACTCCCGCCAACGCAAAAGGGTTCGGCCTTTTTTTTATTTTTTATCCCCCCCACAAATATTCATGACAAAATCATCCTACTTTCCCGGGAAAGT
>LIBO01000064.1 GCA_001438005.1 Verrucomicrobia subdivision 6 bacterium BACL9 MAG-120507-bin52
TTTCGCCTCCGGCGGATGGAACTCTCTCGCTTGCTTCGCTGCGTGTTCCCCGGACTCCTGTCGGGACTCGAGAGGATTTGCGCCCCTGCTGACCTGCCCCCGCGCTAATCCTATTTCGCCTCCGGCGGATGGAACTCTCTCGCTTGCTTCGCTGCGCTCGAGAGGATTTGAACCTCCATGGGTTGCCCCGCTACCACCTCAAGGTAGTGCGTCTGCCAGTTTCGCCACGAGCGCGTACCGAAAATCATAGTTTATCGACTGCGTGGTGACAAGCCAGCCCGTACCCCCACTCTCCTCATGACTTCGTCCAACATGGTTTCGGTGAGCCTGCCAGTAAACGTATTTTGCTGACTCACATGGTACGATCCCACCAGCCACCGACCTTCGGAAAGCTGGACCTCGACCCCGTGCCCAAATTTCGGCTTCGGTCGCAAAGCAAAATATCGGGAGACCGCCGCAAATCCAAATCCCCCCAAGGCCAGGTACACCTTGGCCCTTGGCAATAAACCTAACTCCCGATCGAAAAATCCGCTGCACGCATCTCTCTCTTTCACCGTGGGACGATTCGTCGGGGGGGCACACTTTACCGGCGCGGTGATCCAGACATCGTTCAGCTTCAACCCGTCCTCTCGGTTGACACTCTCTGCCTGGCTCGCCCATCCTGCCCTCCACAGCGCTCGGTATAGCCATCGGCCCGATTCATCCCCGGTAAACATTCTCCCCGTGCGATTTGCCCCATGCGCCCCCGGCGCTAATCCCACCACCACAATCTTGGCCTGCGAATCTCCCCACCCCGGCACTGGTCGCCCCCAGTAAACTTCACTGGAGTAAGACGCTTTCTTGTCCCTCGCCACCTGCTCTCGCCAACGCACCAGGCGCGGACATTGCCGGCACCGTATAATTTGCTCCCGTAAGCGGTTCAGACCGCTTGCCTCTTTTTTCAAGCCCGGGGAGGAATCCGACACGATGTCCTTCCCATCCACCGCGAGATTCTCTGCCGATTTGCGGCCACAATCGCGTAGCCGATCGACGCAAAAGGTAGAAACAGTGGGAAAAGAATGAAATGACCCGCCCACGCCCAACGAGGCATGAAGGTCAGGCAGTAACCGGAAGCCCGCGCTTTCGATCGCACCTGACCGTCCTCTCCCAAAGCTTGAATCCCCTTATCCGCTAAGGTCCGATCGACCATCGGAAATTTTCGCATCCCCTCATCATCCTGATAGGCCACCGGGTCAAAAGTCCCCGGCCGGGCTTGGCGCAACATCCACTCCACGCTGCTTTGGCAAAAACCGCAGTCCGCATCATAAAAAAGGGTCACCCGCGCCATCCGTCGACCCTACCCCGATTTCACCCCCCGCCAACTCACTTGCTTTCCCTTATTTCTTCGTCAAATTGGGTGGGTGCTGAAACCCGACCCCTCCCGCCTTGGCTCCACCCTTTTTCGTCTAATTGCCAAAGGTGAGATTATGACTTACGGCTACGTGGCGGTCCTTCTTCTGATCGTGGCTGGATCCATCGGCATCTACCTCATTCACTACATCTTCAATGCCATGCTCCTGCATCAGCCTTTCTTCTCCAGCCTCATCGCGGTCATCAATGAGGTTCTCCTCATCTTAATTGTCATGGAAATTTTGCGCACCGTCACTCGTCTCCTTGTCTCCCCCGCGCATGATGTCAGTATCGCGGATCTGATTCCTTTCTTGGTCATTGCGGGCATCAGCGTTACCCGACGAATCCTGACCATCGGCGCTGGCCTTTCCGTCCAAGAGACGGAAGGTCATTCGCTCGACCCCATCAAATTTACCCAATCGATGACGGAACTGCTCGTCAGTGGTGTGATTATTTTATTAGTCAGCCTCTCGGTTTGGCTGATCCAGCGCAAGGCGCCCGCCAAATTAAGCTAAGAGCCCTCTAACGCTCTTCGGGCAGATAAATCGAGTCGGGGAAATTCCCGCGTAAACGCTCGCCCGCTGGTCCCTGCGTGACCGCCTCCACCAAATACTTTCCTCCCACAAAACACCCCTTCCACGACTGCCCAAATCCCCCAAAACTCTCCTCATTATCCCCACGCGACCTCACCTTGTTGTGCCCGAATTTAAAGCAGCGTAGATCCATCGCCACCTGCTTGGCCAAATGGGCATCGTCCGTCGCTAAGCTCGAAACGAGATTGCCGTTCGAAACATTCATCTCCGCCACCAGCTGATCCACACTGTCCACCACCGTCACCGAATCCACCGGACCAAAAGGTTCCCCGTGGTACAGCTTGCAGTTCCGGGGCAAACTCAACAAAGCCACTGGCGCCAAGTAAGCCGAGATATCTTGGGCAGGTTGGAACAACCCTTCATCCAACTTCCCCTCAAACAGTGCCACCGCTCCTCCCGCCACCGCCTCCGTCACCTGTACCCGCAACTCCTCCACCTTCTTGCTGTTGATGAGCGGTCCGTAATCCAA
Organism: Verrucomicrobia subdivision 6 bacterium BACL9 MAG-120507-bin52; assembly: GCA_001438005.1. Lineage (GTDB taxonomy): Bacteria > Verrucomicrobiota > Verrucomicrobiia > Methylacidiphilales > Verrucolacustridaceae > Verrucolacustris. Next base: position 2,452 of record LIBO01000064.1, read on the forward strand.
GGCGGGCAGCGGATCCTCCGCCTTATCCACCAGCAGAGGATGTCCGCACTTCAACCCTTGCACGACCGCCAGATACATTTCTAAAAATTTCGGGAACATGGACCGCTGCACCACATAGCGCGGATAGGCCGTGCATCGCTGCTTGCCAAACTCAAACCCCTTCTTGATCTGCGCTGCTAAACTTTTCCAATCCGAATACTCCCACACCCCGTAACAGTTCACCCCGTCCATCTCGAGCATGTAACGCTTCGATCGATCATAAAAGGCCGCCGCGATTTCCCGCCCATTGTTTTTTCCACCGACAAAAGCCAAGCAGGAGATCGCTTCGTTTCGCACCAAAGCTTCGCTCAACTCCCCTCCTGAGCCACTGACTAAGCTGACCGGCAATCCCCGTCTCCGGGCCAGAGCCATCGCCAAGGTCACCGCGTGAATCCCGCCGTCCGTTGGCGTCTTGGCAATGACCGAGTTACCCGCCAAACACTGGACCAGCACCGCATGAATCAGAACGGACAGCGGATAGTTCCACGAGGCGATGTTCGAGATCAGTCCCAGAGGTTGTCTTCCTTCCATCATTTTCTCGACTTGGCCGACATACCAACGAACTCCGGAAATACACCGCTCCACACTGACTTTCGACTGCGCATAAGGTTTGCCGATCTCCCAAACTAAAGTCTTGGCCAATAAATCCGCGTGCTTCTCCAAATCCTCCAGCGTTTCCGTCACTTTGCGTTTGCGTTCGTCTAAGTCGGTCTTGGACCAAGCCTGAAACTCTGCCTCGGCCGCCACCACCGCCGCCCGCGCCGCCTCCAAACGAATCATCGGATACCGACCCAGAGGGGTGGCATCCACCGGAGAAAGGAAGAGTTTTCCGTGACCCGGCTGCTGCCACTTGCCGGCAATTAAGTTGAAAAGATTGCCCTCGGGGCCAAACGCCTCCGGGGTCAACTTGCGGTGCTGCTCAATCAAATTGGGCCAAGAGGCCCATGGCGAGATGAATTTATTCAAGGAACAAAAAGGCTACTCAATTTTCGTCTCGAGTCACGCTCCGACTCGACGAACACCCTATTTTTCTTTATCTCCATACGATGAGAGAAATTCGTTCCCTACTGCAGATCATGGCTCGCCTTCGTAGCCCCCAAGGCTGTCCATGGGACCGAAAACAGACGCACCAAACCCTCCGACCCATGATGCTGGAGGAGGTGTACGAGCTGCTGGAGGCCATCGACCAAAAGGACGATCACGCCCTCCAGGAGGAACTTGGGGACGTCCTTCTTCACCTTATTTTCCATGCCCAGCTGGCCAAGGAGCGCCGTGCCTTCGATTTTCGCCAGGTCGCCAAGCGATTGGCCGAAAAACTGATCAGCCGCCATCCCCACGTTTTTGGCAAAGAGCGGCTCGTTACCACCCAACAGGTCCTCCAGCGTTGGCATCAACTCAAAGAGGCAGAAAAACCTTCCCGCCAAAGCTCTTTAGACGGGATCCCCCTTCATCTTCCCTCTCTTCTCCTGGCCCAAAATCTGCAAAAAAGAGCCGCACGGGTCGGCTTCGATTGGCCCGATCCAAAAAAAGGTATTCCGAAAAAGCTTAGGGAAGAGCTGCGTGAGATTTCTGAAACCAAGGGCCGAGGTGCTGCCTTTGCCCGCGAGCTCGGGGACCTCCTTTTTACCCTCGTCAACCTGGCCCGCCACCGCGGGGTGGATGCGGAGACTGCTTGCCGTGACTCCGCCCACCGCTTCGCCCGCCGAGTCCGCTCGATCGAGTCTCATCTGGCCAAAAAGGGAAAAAAAACTACGCAATTAAACCCCCGAGAGTTGGAGCGAGAGTGGCAAAAAGCAAAAAGGAGAGTATAATTTTTACTTATAAAATAGTAAATACTTCTCACAACTTACTCTTCTCTTTGTCAGCTTTTAACTTGCCCGCAATCGCTCTCTCTTCAAGTATCTACACCCAAGCAAACGCCCCAATAGGGGCAGAAGGAGAAACACACTATGCTAGCAGCTGCAGCAATGAAATCGGGTGACCTTGTCGGGTTCACCTTCTTTATCGGGACCATGGCAATGTTTGCCGCCTCGGTCTTCTTTTACTTCGAGCGGCAGACCGTCTCGGACAAATGGAAGACCTCGCTGTTGGTCAGCGCTCTGATCACCACGATCGCGGCCGCCCACTACATGTATATGAGAGAGTATTGGACAGAGACCTTCACCGGGAACAATGCCGGTGCCGCCTCGCCCACAGAATTCCGCTACATCGATTGGCTCCTCACCGTGCCTCTGATGTGCGTGGAGTTCTACCTCCTCCTCAAAACGGCGGGTGCCAGCGTAAATATGCTCTGGCGTCTCATCGGCTACTCGGTGCTGATGCTCGTCGCCGGTTACGTCGGTGAAGTTTCGGCCAAGATCGGCCAGCCGATCCGTGGCTTTGAGAACTTCGGCTGGGGTGTAATCTCCACCCTCGGTTGGGCCGGAATCGTTTATGAAATCTTCTTCGGGGAAGCCAAACAACTGGCCGACGGCAGCAGTGATGCCAATGTCCGCGTCGCTTTCAATCTCCTGCGCGGCTTTGTCCTCATCGGATGGGCCATCTACCCGATCGGGTATATGACCTTGCCGGGCAACGTGCTCAGCAACTCGACCGAATTGGCCGCCAATATGAACGTTGTTTATAACATCGGAGACGCCATTAATAAGGTCGGCTTCGGTTTAGTCGTCTGGAATCTCGCCAAACGCGCGAAATAACCAGACAAAAATCTTCGACGCAGGATTTTCTCCTGCGTTAAGTTGGGGGATCTCCGAAAGGGGATCCCCCATTTTTTTTCATCCTATCCCTCATCGTTCTCCCCCTACTCTCACCTATGCCCGTTCTCCTCAAGCAAACCGGCCCTTGGCTACTCGCATCCCTCATCACCCTTCTCTCCCTCTTTTTCCCGCAATCCGCCTCCTTTCTCGCCCCGTGGTTTTTTCTATCCTCTGCCCTTGTCTTAGGCGTTCCTCACGGTGCTTGTGATCTCTGGATTCCAGGATGGGTCCTTCATCGCCCATCCCGACTCCCTTTCCTTTTCATTTTTTTCATCCTCTACCTCTCTCTTTCCGCCGCCTATTTGCTCCTGTGGCGCTCCTACCCACTCCCTTCCACATTTTTTTTCCTCGCTCTCACCGCCTGGCACTGGGGCACGGCCGATGCCTCGGTCGAAACCTCCCTCAATCGATCTTGGCTCCTTTTTGCCATCGGGCGGGGCTCTCTCGTCATGCTCGCCCCCTTCGCCTTCCACTTGGCTGATACTTGGTCTGTCATTCTCCTCTTAGCTCCCGCCGCCGGTGCCCCACCCACCTCGTTCCCTTTTATCCCCGCGCTCCTTTTCGCCACCGCTCTCAACCTTCTCTCCCGCCCCTCAATCCACCAAACAATCGAAACCTCCCTGCTCCTTCTCCTCTTCTACCTCACTCCACCTCTCCTCTCCGTCGGCACCTACTTTGTCGCTTTTCATGCCTGGCGCCACCTTCTCCGCCTTAGCGCCATACGCGATCAACTCGCTCCCATCGATCCAATACCCCGCTGGACCCACTCCGTTCTCCAACTTCTCCTTCTCTCTATCCCCCTCACCCTAGCCAGTTTAGCCTTTCTGCGCTGGATCCCCCCCTTTCTCACCTCCTCCTTTCCCCAAGGTGAAAATTGGGTCGGCCCTTACCTTATTCTCCTCGCCGTTCTCACTCTGCCCCA
>LIBO01000065.1 GCA_001438005.1 Verrucomicrobia subdivision 6 bacterium BACL9 MAG-120507-bin52
TGAAGAAAGCAGCTCAGACCGACAACCTCACCCATACCCTCAACTACTTCAACCTTAGCCAACTCCTGCGTCGAACCGCCCAAGCCAAGGAGCGAAAATTGATCGAGACTCTCGCGGCCGACCTCGCCCACGCCGCCTTGCAACAATTCCCCATTCCATGGATCGAGATTGAAATCAAAAAGTTCATCTTGCCCAAAACCCGCCACGTCTCTCTTCAAGCCCGCTTTCTCCGCCCGAAATCGAAAAGCCACCGTCGCTAGGCCGGATTTTCTGTCTCCCCCAAATCCCTAACCCGTGATAGGGTTTCTCGACTACCGCACCGTTAGCTTAGTGGTAGAGCGCCACCTTGACACGGTGGAGGTCAGAGGTTCAAGTCCTCTACGGTGCACTCATTCTCCAGCCCATTTCCTCCTCGATTCAACTCAACCCTGGGAACGACTCGAGTCCTAGGTCGATCGACATTTGGATTCAACTAGGGTGTTTTCAGTCGCCCGTTTGGCCTGACCCAAACTTCAAAAAAAAGTCCACCACCCTCAAACGACTCCGCACAGCTGGCGAAGAAGAGAGGAGGTCGGCTCCCGCGAGGGATTCTTGGGTAAAACCAAAACTGCCTGGCACGAAAGATCAGGTTCCCGCAATGGGGCGGAGACGAGCCCCCGGGCCCGAGCCATCCCCGAAACCAACCGGGGCAGAACCGCCCAACCCAAGCCACGAACGGCCAACTCAATCACCGAGAGAATTTGATCACTGGAGAAAAGGATTTTCGGACGAACACCCGTCTTTTGCCCAAGATCCAAAAGTCGCTGGTCAATGCCGGCTGGATCGCGAAAAATGACGAGGGGACGATCTAATAATTCAATCAGCCGCCAGGATTTTCTCCCCCGAATGAGGGAGGATTGCCGAGAAAAGACCGCGTACCCAGATACGGTTAAATTATGCATCTCCATGCCAGGAGGGGCAAACTGCGTGCGGGTCATCAGCACCCCATCCACCTCCCGCTGGTGCAAAAGGTCAGGCAGCAGGGCATTGGCTCGCTCGATGATTTCCACGCGGATTTTTTCACCCAGTTTCCGGGCAGCCTCCAAGCGGATGGGAAGAAAACAGGCAGCCAGCAGAGGCTGAACCCCCAACCGGACGGTCGGCTCCTCAAAGCGCTCCAGCCGAAGATCTTCGTGAAGATCCTGAAACTCTCGCTCAATTCGCTCGGCCCGACTTTTCACCAAGAGGCCAGCCGCGGTCGGTCGAATTCCGCGCGGAGTACGAATGAGTAATTTCTCCTCCATCTGATCCTCAAGGAGGCGGATCTGAACCGATAAGGAAGGCTGGGAAATTCGCAGAACCCGCGCCGCCCGACTCAAACTGCCGTGACGAATCACCCCAAGAAAATAGCGTAGGCGAGACCACTCCATCACCTGAGAGTAGGGAAGAAAAAATACTGGTATAGTTTTAAGTTATGGACTGAGTAGTTCGTTAGTATGAGTCGCTCCGTGCCAAAACCACTAACCTGACGAGATGGCTTCTGTTTGTTACCGCTGGATGCGGCCAGGTCAACCTTGGCCTGCCGGCTTGACCCTCTCTGGATTGGCTCGCCGGATGCATGTGTGGCTCCAGCCCTATACCGACCGAACGGCTGATATCCGCCGCTGTTTGCAGTACGCCATGGATCGAAAGCGAGGAGGGCGGATTCTCTTAGTCCGCCTCCATGGCGAATGGTCAGGTGTTGCCGTTGTAAACTTCACTGGGATGAAAGGCTACATTCCGGCCAATGTGCTGGTTTATCTTACCGTGAATCCCGCTGCCCGCGGCCAGGGATTGGGTACTGAACTCACGCAAAGAGTCCTGCGGGCTTGCCCGGGGGATTTTAAATTACACGTGGAGTACGATAATCCCGCCCGCAGACTCTACGAACGTCTTGGTTTTCGAACGAAGTATGCCGAATACAGGTTTCAACGATGACCCGAATGGAAATCAACATCGACGCCCTGCAAAACAATTTTCAGGTGATCGACAAAGCCGTCCGCGCCTCCCAATCCGAGTGGTGTGTTGTGGCCAAACTTCTTTGCGGGTTTCGGGATGGCTTGGAGGCCTTGGCTGCCTGCGGGGCACGGACGTTTGCCGATTCACGCCTGCGTCATCTCGAGTCGATTCGCGAGATAGTTCCGGACGCGGAGACGTGGTACTTGCGGCCCCCGCCCCTTTCCCAAGTTCGTCGTGTGGTGGCCACTTGCAACGGGAGTCTGAATACCGAAGAGGCTGTTCTTGTCGCACTCAATCAAGAGGCCGCCCGCCAAGGAGTCCGCCACAAGGTCATTTTGATGGCCGAGTTGGGAGAGAGAAGGGAGGGAGCCTCACCCGAGGAGTTGGCTGGCTTGGCAACAGTCCTGACCCGCTGCCCTCACCTCGACTGGGTGGGGCTGGGTGCAAATCTCGGTTGCCTACACGGAATTCTTCCCACCACAGAGCATTATGCCCAACTGAAGGTACTACGTGAGTGGCTGGAAATGAAGTTTTCTCATCCCCTGCCCCTCATCTCCGCCGGCACCTCCCTCATGGTACCGGGGCTCATCGAGCAAAACCCCCCACCCGAAATAAACCATTACCGCATCGGGGAAATTCTTTTTTTGGGCAGGGATCTGGAAACGGGTAAGCCCGTTGCTCGCCTCCGCCAAGATGTATTTCGGCTTTTTGCCGAAATTGTGGAGCTGAGAGAAAAGGGTTGGTCCCCCTTGGGAGACGCCATGTCGGGCATCAGCCCTTTTGCTGGCGAGAACAAACCCGAAGGCCAAGAGGGCAAGCGTGGCTGGCGTGCCTTACTGGCGGTGGGGCGCCTGGACGGGGAGCTGTCAGGGCTGGTGCCGGAAGACCCACAGGTACAGTTGGCTGGGGCAAGCTCCGACCTTCTCGCCGTAAATTTGATCGGAGACAAGATCCGCTACAAGGTAGGGGACTGCCTCAGCTTCCGTCCCGATTACTCTTCCGCTCTGGGGTTAATGCACAGTCACTATATTGAAAAAACCGTCCTAGCCGCTGAACCCATGACGGCAGGGGGAACGTGGCGCCGATGGCTCTCCCGACAAGCGGAGCGGCTCCGCGTGAGAAGAATTTTCCGATGAAGGTAGACTTGGAGGCACGGCAGAAAGACGATCAAATCGTCTGGGAGGATTGTGCGCAGACCTATGAGGAACAGGTAGTGGAGGGGCACCCTGATATCCGATCCGCCGAATCGCTCGAGGAGGAGTGGCTGGGACACCTCTTGCGAAAGCGGTCTTGGCAACGACCTGAGCAAATTCACGTGGTCGAGGCCGGCTGCGGGTCGGCTCGGGTGCTCGCGCAACTGGCCGCCGCTGCTACCCAGACCGAAGATCTTGAACCGACAGACCGAAAGCTTTTGCAAGCTTATCGCCGCTTGCGCCCTGAAGGGGCGTTCCACTCGGCCTGGGCCCAGACATGCGGGAAAATGGTCGGTGTGGATTTTTCTCGCTCCATGCTGGCTTTGGCCGAAGAAAGGTTCAGTCGGATTGGACTCAGCCGCTGGATTCAATCCCGCCGGGTCCAATTGATTCACGGCTCCGCTTTTCAACTCCCACCAACCGCTCCCGGCCAACCTTGGGTCATTTGCTTGCTCAACTCCATCGGAGTGATGCAGGGGGAGGAGGGAGCAAGAGCGTTGTTGCGATCCGTTCGGCAGGCAGCTGGGGCCAGTGGCGTCGGCTTTATCAGTGCCTACCGGGCGGAAGCCATGGAGACGCACGGACTCAATCAATATGAGTCAACCTTGGAAGTGGCCGGAATCCCCGATTGGTTGGAGGGAGATGTTCCCACCGGTTGCCGGGCGCGCGCTCGGCAAACTCCTCGCGCCGGCGAGGCACAGGAGGTTTTGCCGGTGGATTGGGTGGATGAGAGCGGGGCCTTGACCGGTCATGGGGAACTCAGGAGACAGCCCGACCGTGTTCGCCAAGTCTGCCTGACCGGACAAGTACGGACCCGCAGTGGTTATCAATCCCGCTGGTATCCATGGAGTCAAATGGCGCAGTTGGTTCGGGATGAGTGGGGCGAGGCGGGTTGGCAAATCTCCCCTGGAAGACTCGATCACCTGCGGGGCCGTCCCCTGCAGTGGTTGTGGTTTGATCCCACGGGCTGGATTCGTGAGAGCTTGGGGTGAGTGTCTCTTTCGAAGTTTACCTGCTGGCTGGCGCCTACCTGGCGTGGGTTTTTGGCAAAGGCATTCTCGCCAGTCGGCGCATCCACAATCTGGAGGATTACCTGCTGGGGGGACGAAGCTTGGGGGCGGGACTCCTGGCGGCAACGCTCGCCGCCACCTTGTTGGGAGGCGGCGCCAGTATGGGAATTTTTGGCCGAGCCTACGTGGAGGGCCCCTTCTTCCTCTTGGCCACTCTGGGGTGGTACCTCGCCCTGATTCTCACCGGACTTTTTTTGGCCGCCCCCATTCGAAATTCAGGAAAGGCCACCGTGGGCGAATTGGTAACAGAGCGGTATGGTCCCGCGTTGGGCCTGACCTTGACCGGGCTCTCTCTCGCTTACTCCTTGGGCTTGCTGGCCGCCCAGTTGGTGGCACTGCGCGAAGTGGCCCGCATTCTCTTGCCCGATTTCAACCCGGATTGGATCCTCGCCACCGGAACGCTGGTGGTGCTGCTGTATAACTGGGCCGGTGGATTTTGGGCCGTGGTCAAAACTGACCAAATCCAATTTTTTGTCTTGGCCGGCGGGTTCACCTGCCTGGCCGTTTTGGCTGGCCAGCAGGGATGGTCTGCCCCCTCCTCCCAGCCGTTAACCTCAGGCGCGAGGGATTTGGCTTGGCTTTTTCCCGCTTTTTTTCTGGGGGAATTTTTAGCCCCCGCTTATTTTATGCGATTTGCCGCAGCGCGAAGCTGGGTCCAAGCCGTTCGGGGAACTGTGCTGGCGGGGGCAGGTCTGGCTTGCTTCTTTTTACCGATTTTTTTCTGGCTGGTGCTCTACGCCCGAGAACGTCTTCCCGGCTTAGAAGCAGGGCAAGCCCTGCCAACTTTGGTGGCGTCCTTTGGCAGTGTCTGGGTCAGCGGAATAATGCTCTCCGCCTTGTTGGCCGCGGTCATGTCTTCGGCAGACTCCATCCTCAATGCCGCAACGCTCGTGGTGATGCACGACTTTCACTTGCGGAAAAGATTTCACCCTTTGCGGATAGCACGAACGGTTTGCCTCCTCCTGGGAGTCTCCGCTGCTGGCCTGGCCTGGCTGCTTCCAGATATCATGCAACTTTTGCTTTTAAGCTATCAGGTGTGGGCCCCATCGGTGACCGTGCTCTTGGCCGCAGCACTTTTCCGGCTGGTAATCCCTTCGGGGGCAGCATGGGTAATTTTCTTGGCCGGACTGGTTTCCTCACTGCTGACGGGATGGTGGGGGGGAGGTTCCGAACGGGCCATCGTCATTGGGGTGGGTGCTTCCCTCTTGGCGGCAATTCCGGCCGTGAGATTCTGCCGTGCTCCTCCCAAGGGTTGAAATCTCCGCGGTTTTATGATGCTGGGGTCGTAGGTCGGGGACGTACTTTTCTGCCAGGATTGAGGACGATTTTGCCAAAACCATACATCGGTTTGCGCTATCCTGCCGGCACTGTTTTCGTTGCCCAAAGGCAACTCTTGGCCAAAGATAATTTACGGATTCTTCTCATCCGCTCCGTGTGGCTTGTTCGGTATCGGCCTAGAGGCCTCCTAGCCCCAATTTGAAGGCCTAAAACCAAGATTGGAAGGCTACCTCAGCCAAGTGGCCGACAAGATCGCTCGCCCTGGTGTTGAGATCTGCAACCTCGGCCTCATCGATTCCCCGGAAAAAGCCTTGGAGGCCGGTCATGCCATGAGGCGGGCGGACGTGGACATCATCCTTCTCCCACGTCACCTTTCGAGCGATCGCGTCGACTACGAATGCGAACTCGCCGTCGTCATCGGACGTGATTGTAAAAACGTTTCCGCCTCGAAAGCGTTCGACTATGTCGCAGGCTACACCTGTGCGAACGACGTCAGTGTCCGTGACTGGCAGAAAAACGCCGGCGGAGGTCAATGGTGTCGCGGAAAGACCTTCGACACTTTCTGCC
>LIBO01000066.1 GCA_001438005.1 Verrucomicrobia subdivision 6 bacterium BACL9 MAG-120507-bin52
TGCTTTGCACGATCTGCTGGTACTCTCCCAAAGCCAAGAGAGGCCAATTGATCCGGTACATGTCGTACCGAAGATAAAAAACGCACGGAAAACCGGTTCCGGTACTCAACTTCTCCTCCCAAGTTCCGTCCGCCTGTTGGTTTTGGATCAGGTAACGGACGGCCCGGCGAACGCTCGGCCGTTGGATATCCCCGCAGGCCAAAAGACCCATCAAGCCCCAAGAGGTTTGCGACGCCGTGCTTAACCCACGCCCCTTCAAGCGGGAGTCATCGTACGAGCCACAGCTTTCTCCCCAACCGCCGTCCGGATTTTGGGCACACTCCAGCCAATCCCGGCCGCGAATCACCCAATGCTCATTCATATCATAACCAATCCCATGCAAGCCCCGCAGTACCTGCCACGTACCGTAGATGTAGTTGACGCCCCACCTTCCATACCAGGAGCCATCCTCCTCTTGGGTCTCCTGCAAGAAACGGATCGCCCGCTCGATCTGAGCGTCCTTACGAGAAACCCCACACTTGCCCATCGTCTCCAACATCCGGCCCGTGATATCCGCACAGGGGGGATCTAAAATCGCATTGTGATCCGCAAAGGGCACATCCTCCAACCACTTCTTGTTTACGTTTTTGTCAAAAGCCCCATAGCCACCGTTGTCGCACTGAAAACTTTTTGCCCAAGCCAATCCCCTCTCCGCCGCCGCTTTTTGGGCGGCCGGATCACTGGCCCGTGCCATCCGCAAACCTAAAAGAACTTTGGCCGTGTCATCCACATCCGGGTACCAGTCGTTGAAGTACTCAAACGCCCATCCCCCCGTCACCCGCGTCTGATTTTTTACCGCCCAATCCCCCCGCATTTTCACCTCTTTCGCCAACAACCAATCCGCTCCCTTCTGCATCGCCGGAGCATCCGGCTTCATTCCCGCCGCACCCAGCGCAGTTAAAGTGATCGCCGTGTCCCAAACTGGACTTAAACACGGTTGCACCCGAAAATCCCCATTCGCCACATCATCCACTTCCAATCCTTCGAGATCTTTCACCGCTTTGCGCATTCTTGGGTGATCGTCCGAATATCCCAGACACTGAAACACCAAAATCGTATTCATCATCGATGGAAAAATAGCGGCCAAGCCCTCCGATTCAGGACCCGTCCGATCCAAAATCCACTTTTCCGCAACCTTCAACGCATATTTTCGGAACGGCTTCCACGAAAGCCCCTCAAGAAATCCCAGCAGTTCGTTCACTCGGATAAAAAAGTTTTTCATGGAGAGGAAACGTCGCTCGACCGGGTGAAAAAATGGCCCTCCCTCCACCCCGTACGGATACAGCTCATGCAGCTGCTTTTCGGGAGGAAGGTGGGTGGTCGGACGGTAACTTCGAATGACCGAGAGGGTGACGACAATCGCTCGGGTCCACGAACTCATCTCAAACAAATTGAAAGGTGCCCAGTTCGGCAGGAGAAGGATTTCGGGCGGAATATTGGGGAGATATTTCCAAGGGTACTGACCCAACATCGCCAGATAGAGTTTGCAGTACGTGTTGACTCGTGGAATGCCTCCCAGCCGCATCGCGGTCGCCCGTGCTCTCCGCATCTCCGGCTCTTCGGGGGTAAACCCAGCCAGCTTCAAGCTGAAGTAACACTTCACCGTGGCGGTCACATTGCTCGGTCCGCCCGGATAGATCGGCCAACCCCCGTCGGGTAGTTGCCTCTGCAAGATGTGACGGACAATCTTCGCCTCTTTGGCGCGATCCACTTTCCCACGCAAATACATTAAGAGGTGGTAATCACACGCGACGGTCGAATCAACGAACAGCTCGCCAATCCAGTGCCCATCCTCCTTTTGTTGGCCTAACAAATAGTCCCGACACGCCTCGATCGTCTTGCGTAAAGCCGCCAAATCCACATCCGCCGGATCCATCCCCACCAGTTCGGGGCTGGGCGTGCGCTCGGGCGCAGTAGTATTCAAATTCAACGACATGGAGCGGATCTTACCGATCCACATTTGAGGGTCAAATCGCAACCTCGAAATGTAAGCTACTTGACCCGAATGGTTTATCTACTCAGCCCAGGCAATCAACCGTAGCTCATGCGCCTGCGTCAAGGAGGGATGCGAGGGACGAATCCTGACGTTAAATTTGAAATTACCTGAGTCCTCGACTGACACCCTGCCTCCGTAACCTTGCCACCCATCCTTCACCTCCCCCTGAGGCTCCAGCCGGACAACTTTTGAAGTCCCGCCAGGTTCGACCGCCTTTAAATACGCTTCCACCGCCACCTCCTCCGCTTGTAAATCGCCCAAAAACACATTCGCCGTCACCGGCACGGTATCTCCCACGTTCATCGTCGTGCGAATCGAGCCATTCCATGTCACCGCATTGGCGCGTACCTTGCCCCACGCCAGACGAACCTTGTCCTTCCAAACCGCCAACTCTTTCGACTTTTTCCATCCACTCTCGGCAAACATTCGCCCTTTTTCCGCCGCCCGCCGATAAAACTCACCCGCATAATCCGCCACCATGCGCGACGTGTTATAGACTGGGCCAATCGTTAAAAGACTGCGGCGAACTCTCTCAATCCATCGCTTCGGCACACCGTCCCCATCTTGGTCATAGTAAAGTGGCACTATCTCGTGCTTCAGAATTTCGTAAATCGAGAAGGAATCAAACTCATCCTGCACCTCGGGCTCGAGTCGGAAGGTGTCGTCCCCAATCGCCCAGCCATTCGTTCCATCAAAAGCCTCGTCCCACCACCCGTCCCGCACACTGAAGTTCAGACAGCCGCTGGTGATCACCTTTTCCCCGCTCGTCCCACTCGCCTCCAACGGACGCGTCGGATTATTCAGCCAGACATCGCAGCCGTGGTAAAGGTGCCGAGCCACGTTGAAGTCATAATTTTCCACAAAAACAATTCGGTCCTTGAATTGGGGAAGTTGCGATATCTGGACAATTTGCTGGATCAGCTTTTTCCCACCTTCATCTGCGGGATGTGACTTCCCCGCAAAGAGAAACTGTACCGGCCGAGCGGGATCATTGACGATCTGAGCCAACTTATCCAGATCCCGAAAAAGAAGAGCCGCGCGCTTGTAGGTCGCAAAGCGTCGGGCAAAACCGATGGTCAGCGCCTTGGGATCAAGCATCTGATCCGTCTCCCGGATTTCGGCTGGCCTCGCCCCGTTCCGCAACCGCTGGGTGCGCACATTCGCCCTGACAAATTGCAGCAGTCGAAGTTTCATTTTTTGGTGCGTCGTCCAATACTCCTTGTCCTTAAATGCGACCCTCTTTTTCCACTCCTCCGCCTTGGCTAAATCCTCCTCCGTCATCACCCCACCTGCTTTTTCCAAAAGCGCCCGAATTTCAGGTGCCATCCAGGTGAAGGTGTGAATTCCGTTAGTCACATGGCGGATCGGAATCTCCGCTTTGGGGACGCCCGGCCACACGCTTTGCCACATCCCGCGCGAAACTTTTCCGTGAATCGCGCTCACCCCGTTGGCTTGACGCGAAATGCGGAGGGCCAAAATCGTCATGCTAAACGGCTCATCCTCGTTGTATTCCCAAGGCCGCCCCAACTTGAGTAGATCCTGAAAACCGATCTGACACTCCGCCACATAACTTCCGAAATACTTCTCCATCAGCTTCGGTGAAAACGCATCGTTCCCGGCGGGCACGGGGGTGTGAGTCGTAAAGACACTGCTGGCCGCCACCGATTGCAGCGCCTCGACAAACGAAAGTTTCGCCTCTTGACCAGCCGATGAATTCGTTCCAATCCCAAAAATGCCGCGTGACCCTCGTTCATGTGAAAGACGCTGGGTTGGAGCCCCATTGCGGCCAAAGCTCGGACCCCGCCGATTCCCAAAACGATTTCCTGCTGGATTCGCATCTCATGATCGCCCCCATACAGCTGGTACGTGATCCGACGATCTTCCGGCGCATTTTCCGTCAAATCCGTATCCATTAAAATGAGCCGCGTCAGGCCGATGCGCACCTCCCATGCTTTGGCTCGCACCGCTCGCCCGGGCATGGCCAACTCCACCACCACGGGGGTCTTTCCGTCCGACGCCAACGCCTCCCGAATCGGTAAATCTTGGAAAACATTGTCGATGGCCGATGCCTCTTGCCAACCATCCCGATTAATCTTCTGCGAAAAGTATCCAAACCGATAGAGCAAGCCCACGGCCACAAAGGGCAACCCAAGGTCGCTCGCCGATTTGCAGTGATCCCCCGCCAAAATTCCTAACCCACCCGAGTAGTTCGGCAAAGACTCGTGAAAGCCAAACTCGGCCGAAAAGTAGGCCACCAAAGGAGAATCCTTTTTTTCTTTCGGCAGATTCCGGGTGAACCATGTTTCTTTTCGATGCAGGTAGGCCTCCAGCCGATCGTGCACTTTTTCGACACGCTCTCGATACCCCTTGTCTTTGGCGGCGGCTTCTAGGCGATTCTGCTTCACCAATCGTAACATTTTGATCGGGCTGTGCCCGCATGTCTCCCACAACTCAGCATCCAACTCGCAAAAGAGCTCTAAGGCGTCGTAATTCCAACTCCACCAAAGGTTGAATGCGATATTTCTTAAACTCTCCAACCCTTCAGGGACTCGGGGCACAACTGAAACCTGAATCGGCCACGCAGGTTGTTGATGATCGGCTATTTCCATGAAGGGTGGAAGGTTGGGCAAGAGAGAGTAGAGAGACTAGAAAAATGTGTTCCGAACTGGGTGGAACTGTTTATTTCAACAAAGCCTGAATATCCTTAAAACACTTATGGTCAGAGCTTTCTAGCATTTCAAAGAGAACCGCCTCCACCGTACTAATGACCACGCGATCCGCCCTCATTTCCGCAAGGGCGAGCTCTCGATCCGCCTCCGCGCGCGAACCGACCGCATCCGCCACCACAATCGGCGTCAACTCTTTCAGCCTTAGATCATAAACCGTTTGCCGAATACACACATGCGCCTCACAACCCGCCACCAAAATCCGCTTCTTGGCCAAGGTCTTGCCCTGCTCGGCCGCGGAAAATTGGGTTTTCGAGATCGGCTTAGATCCGCGACCCACCGCCTGCAAAATGGAGGGTACCGTTTTGCCTAATTTGGCTGGAGCCTGCTCGGTCACCACCATGGGAATTCCTAGTAAACTCGCCCCCTTTACCAAAATCTCCAAACGATCCACCCAGCCCGACGGCTTTTGGACGGCTGCGACCAGCTTCTCCTGCACATCCACGATGAGCAGCCCCGTATCGCCAGAACTTAAACGCCACGACATCTTACCCCTCCTCCCCTGCACCCGCTTGCAGCGATGCAATCACGTTAAAATCCTCCAGCGTCGTCACATCCCCTTTCACCGCGCCCCCCGCGGCTACTTCCTTCAATAAACGCCGCATAATCTTTCCGCTCCGTGTCTTTGGCAACGCCTCCGCAAATCGAATCTGATCTGGCTTCGCAATCGGCCCGATCTCTTGGCTCACTCTTTCCCTTAAAGCGGCCACCAACTCAGGCCCCGACGTTTGTCCCGACTTTAAGGTAACAAACGCCACCACGGCCTGACCCTTTAAGTCGTCCGGCCTTCCTACCACCGCGGCCTCGGCCACGGCCGGGTGCGTCACTAACGCGCTTTCCACTTCCGCCGTGCCCAACCGGTGGCCCGAAACATTGAGCACATCATCAATTCTTCCCGAAATCCAAAAGTACCCGTCCGAATCTTTTTTTGCCCCATCTCCCGTAAAGTAACATCCCGGGACATCACTCCAGTAGGTCTTGGCGTAACGCTCAGCATCTCCATAGATTGTCCGCAACATCGAAGGCCAAGGTTTTCTCACGACCAACTTCCCCTGAACCCCTGCCTTCACCTCTTTT
>LIBO01000067.1 GCA_001438005.1 Verrucomicrobia subdivision 6 bacterium BACL9 MAG-120507-bin52
ATCGCCCGCGAACACAACATCTCCACCTCGGAAAGGATGTGTGTCGAAAGTAAAATCGTCCGATCCTTTCCCAGCTCCTTGATCAACTCTCGGAAGGAGCGGATCTGGTGCGGATCCAAACCCGCCGTCGGCTCGTCCAAGATGAGTAGCATGGGATTGTGCACGAGTGCATCCGCCAGACCCACCCTTTGCCGAAACCCCTTCGACAAGGAGCCAATGATCTTTTTGCGCACTTCACTCAGCCCACACTGATCCAACACCAGAGACACCCGATGATCGATCTCGCCCCGACTCACCCTCTTCAGGCGCCCCCGATACTCCAAAAACTCCTCCACTCTCATTTCGGGATAGAGGGGCACATTCTCCGGCATATATCCGATCCGTTGCCGCACCAGCAGGCTGTCTTTGGGTAACTTGGCCCCCGCCACCTCCATCTGCCCGTCCGTCGGTGGAAGATACCCCGTCAACATACGCATCGTCGTCGATTTCCCTGCCCCGTTTGGCCCCAAGAAACCCACCACCTCCCCTTTTTCGACTGAGAACGTGATCCCCCGAACCGCCTCTCCCCCCGCATATCGCTTCGTTAAATTCTCAACTTGGATCATATCGAATCTTAATTTTTATAAACCTTATCCCAAAGGTCAAGTGAACCATTCGGGAAATCCACTCGACAACTCTCCGCTCCGCCGTTTCCCTTGGGTGTGCGCATCGTTGCTGTCGTGAATCAGAAAGGCGGGGTCGGCAAGACCACCACCGCCATCCATCTGGCCGCGGGGGCGGCGGAGGCGGGCCGTCGCGTCCTCCTCGTCGATCTCGACCCCCAAGCTAATGCGACCAGTGGCCTCGGCCTCGAGCACTCGCCCGGCAAAAGCCTCTACCCCGTTCTCCTCGGGCAAGCCCGTGCGCTCGACATGCTACAACCTTCCCGCCACCCCAACCTCCAGATTCTCGCCTCCGAACTCGACCTCGCCGGAGCCGAAATGGATCTGGCCGGAATGGACAACCCCCTGAGCCACGTCCGCACCGCTCTCGATCCCCTGCGACTCGATCCCGCCTTCGATCTGGTCATCCTCGACTGCCCGCCCAGCGTTGGCCTCCTTATGACCAGTGCCCTCGTCGCCGCCGAAAAGATTCTTGTGCCCGTGCAGTGCGAGTATTTCGCTTTGGAAGGGGTTGGAAAAATTCTCAACCTGGTCGAACGCATCAAACAAGGCGGCCAAAACCCCACCCTCTCCATCCTCGGCATTGCTTTGACCATGTACGATGCCCGCACCCGCCTCAGTCAACAGGTCAGCGAGGATTTAAGAAAACATCTGGGGGATCAGGTCATGCAAACTATCATTCCCCGCTCCGTCCGGCTGGCCGAGGCCCCCAGCCACGGCCAAACCATCTACGAGCACGATCCCTCTGGTGCCGCCGCCGCCAGCTACCGCCAACTCACCACCGAATTCCTCGCCCGCCTTTAATCTTGCGCACGCCCAACGGGCCACCCACCAACACCAGATCCGCTCGTCTCTTCCCAAAAATACCCGCACAGATCACCCCAGAAATTCCCTCCAGTTCCTTCTCTTTTTTTACGGGATCGGTAACTCTCCATCCGTGCACATCTAAAATCTCCCCCCCGTTATCCGTCATAAAATTTTTCCGCCACACCGGCCGACCTCCCCTCCGACGAATCTCCTTGGCTACCTGATCCCTCGCCATCGGAACAACCTCCAAGGGCACCGGAAATTTCCCGAGCCGCTTGACCAACTTCGACTCATCCACGATGCAGATGAACTTATTTGCCGCGGTGGCAATGATCTTCTCCCTCGTCAACGCCCCCCCGCCTCCCTTGATCAGCCGCATCCTCCGATCCACTTCATCCGCCCCATCCACATAAACACTCACTTTTTTCGCCTGATTTAAATCCAAAACCGGAATCCCCTTCTTCCGTAAAGCTCGTTCGGACTCTTTCGAGCTCGGCACCGCCCCACGAACCCACCCTTTCTTCAAACCCCGAATAAAATACATCGTCGTTGAGCCTGTTCCTACCCCTAACACGCAACCCTTCGGCACATAAGCCAAGGCCGCTTCCGCCGCCTCTTTTTTTAACGCCTCCGGATCCACCCTTCTTTTCTGTGATTTTTCCACGAATGCGTCAATCTATCCTCAATCATGTCCGCCACCCATCTCCATCTCGATTGTCCCTCCGGCATCAGCGGCGATATGTTCTGCGCCTCCCTGTTGGATCTCGGGGTCCCCCTCTCCCTTTTTCAAGAAGCCGTTACCTCCCTCCATCTTCCCGAAAAAGTGCTTCTCCAAACGGAACGATCAATCCGCGGCGGCCTGGCCGGCACCCGCTTTCTGGTCGAGGAACCGGGACATCATCACCACCCGCATGATCACGGCCACCATCATGGCCGCAACTGGTCCGAAATTCGTGACCTCCTTAAAAAATCAAAATTAGCTCCACCGGTTCGTGATTCCGCCCTCGCTATGTTTCATCGCGTGGCCGAGGCCGAAGCCAAGCTTCACGGCGTACCCGTCGAGACCGTTCATTTTCACGAAGTCGGCGCGGTCGACTCGATCGTCGATCTGGTCTGTGCAGCCGCCGGAGTCCACCACCTCAAAGTCACCGAGATCACCGCCACCACTCCCGTCGACGGCACTGGAACGATCCATTGCGCCCATGGAAAATTCCCTCTCCCTGCCCCCGCCACCGCCGAAATCCTCCGCGGCATCTCCATACGCCAGATCGATGTCCCTCATGAACTCACTACCCCTACGGGCGCCGCCATCCTAGCCCAACTCGTCAAAAAATTTGGCCCTCTCGACTCCTTCGCCGCCGAAAAGATCGGCTACGGCTTGGGTACCCGCGACCTTCCCGATCGCCCCAATGTCCTGCGGGCTTTCTTAGGCCAAAGCTCCACCTCGCAAGGAAGACGTGACTTGGTCGTGGAAATCCGCACCCACCTCGATGATATCACCGGCGAACATTTGGCCCACGCCATCGACCGTCTGATGGCCGAAGGCGCCCTCGATGCCGCCGCCTCTCCGCTGCTCATGAAAAAGGCACGCACAGGTCATCTACTCACCATCCTTGCCCTTCCTCAAGACGCCGAACGGTTGGCCTCCCTTGTCCTCCGCGAAACCACCGCTTTCGGCCTCCGCCTCGAACAAGTCGAACGCCGAACTCTCCGTCGCGAAGAAAAAAGCGTCGCCACCTCCTACGGCCCGATCCGCGTCAAGCTGGGCTACCTCGGCGATTCCCTCGTCCAAATCCATCCCTCCGATGAAGATTGCCGAAAAGCATCTATCTCCGCTTCCGTCTCCCACGCCGACGTGGCCGCCGCCGCTCGCAACGCCGCCCGCAACGCCTAAGTCTCTTTGGCCGCCCCCTCCTCTGGCAGGAGAATAAAACCCGTCTTTCGATCGCCAATGACCTCGCTCCGCTTCCCGCGGTGCATCCAGTGCCACACCCCAATCAACGCACAAAAAAGGGCATCCGTTCGATCCTCCACCGGCTTACTCCACTTTTTCCGCAGCAGATTCCTCGTTTCTTGATTGATCTCAAGACCTGGAAACTTCTGCCTCATCATTTTCCGCAGCAACCCCTGCAACCTTCGAAACTCCCTCCTTCGTTCCGCTACCCTTCCTCTTTTGTACTTAATGATTCTCGGCAACCCGAACAAGCGAACCATCGCCGGATGTGGATACACCTCCGACGCCGTTTTCTTTGCTTTTCCCACCTCCCAACCAAGCAAAAAACCTTTTCGGGCAAGCAATCGGGCCACTCGGGTTGGTCGAGGGCACCGAGTCGTATTCGCCGGATGACAGGCCGCGTGCTGCCGGTGAAACATTCGGTGAGTCAACCGATCCACCGGCCTTGTCCCCGTCCGATTCGGGCAAACCAGCGGAGCATCCACCGTCATAAATATCCTCTCATACCCCTGCCCTCTTTTTTCCACGAGTTCCAACAACTCTCGATCCCCATGAGGATAGCCAAATCCCAGCACCTTTCCCTGATTCCTCTCGAACTCCAAAAAGCAGACGCCATCGTGCATTTTGTCTCCCCAGGCCAAATCCACGCCGATGAGTAGCACCTTCACCGTCCGACTATTCCATCCGACCGACGAATGCAAAAGCCTCATTCACCAATCCCTTCTCGTCATAAAATTTCTAGTTGCTAAGGTGATTTCATATGGAATCTGGCTCTTTTTGGATCGCTTTCGGCCTGACCCTCTTCGCTGGCATGGCCACCGGTATTGGGAGCGTGATCGCCTTTGTCGCCAAAGAAACCAATCACCGTTTTCTCTCCATCTCCACGGGATTCTCCGCTGGGGTGATGCTGTACGTCTCTTTTGTCGAGATCCTGCAAAAAGGGGCAACTTCCCTGACGGAGGTGTACGGCCCCATCCAAGGAACTTGGATGAATGTGGGATTCTTCTTTTTTGGAATCCTCCTCGTCGGCTTGATCGATAACTTCATTCCCGAAAAACAAAATCCCCACGAGCAGCCTACCCCCTCCGCTTTGGCCCCGCTTCACTCAGACCACCCCAAAACCCAACACCACAGCAAACAAAAGCTGCTGCGGATGGCCCTCTTCACCGCATTTGCCATCGCTCTCCACAACTTTCCCGAAGGCCTCGCCACTTTTCTTGCCGCTTTAGAAAATCCCAAGATCGGGATCGCTATCGCCGTGGCCATCGCCCTCCACAACATCCCTGAAGGAATCAGCGTTTCTGTGCCTCTCTTCTACGCCACCGGAAGTCGCACCAAGGCCTTTACCTACTCTTTCCTCAGCGGACTGGCCGAACCCGTCGGCGCGGCCATCGGTTACTTCGGCCTGCGGATCATCTTTGGCGGCGATATCCCGAGCCAAGTGATGGGTGCATGTTTTGCCGCCGTCGCCGGAATCATGGTCTACATCAGCTTGGATGAACTTCTCCCGACCAGCCGCGCTTACGGCAAAGGCCACGACAGCCTTTTAGGTCTCGTCGCCGGCATGGCCGTGATGGCCCTCAGTCTTTTGCTCATGAAATAGGGGGCGACCCGCCATCGGGATCCTACCCGATTCGATTCGATCCAAAGAAACTCTGTAACGTCTCCGGAATCACCACCTTTCCATCCTTCGTCTGATACGTCTCGACCAAAGCAATGAACAACCGCGCCAAGGCCGTGCCCGAACCATTCAAGGTGTGACACGGGCGATTCTTTCCATCCGCCCCCTTAAACCTCAATCCCATCCGCCTCGCTTGAAAATCCATAAAATTACTGCACGAGGAAACCTCCAGAAACTGACCCATCCCCGGTGCCCACACCTCCAAATCATAACAGCGCGCCGCCCCAAACCCGATATCCCCCGTGCACAGCTCGATCTTTCGGTAGTGCAATCCCAGCTTTTGTAAGACCGACTCCGCCTGCCCACATAACTCCTCCAATGCCTCCATCGACCGATCCGGATGCTCAATCCAAACCAACTCCACCTTATCAAACTGATGCATCCTTCCTAAGCCCCGGGTCTCCTTCCCCGCACTCCCCGCTTCTCTCCGAAAACAGGGGGTATAGGCGACGTACTTTTTCGGAAGATCCTTCTCCGTCAAAATCTCCTCCCGATGTAGATTGGTCACCGGTACCTCCGCCGTCGGCACCAGAAATAGCTCTCCTCCCTCCACTGCATACATGTCCTCCCGAAACTTGGGCAGCTGACCCGTCCCGACCATGCTCGCTTCTCGCACCAGATAAGGGGTCGAAACCTCCGTATATCCGTGCTCCCCGCTATGTAGATTCAACATCCAATTGATCAAACTCCTCTCCAACCGCGCCCCCGCCCCCCGATAGACGGC
>LIBO01000068.1 GCA_001438005.1 Verrucomicrobia subdivision 6 bacterium BACL9 MAG-120507-bin52
TTCCTTCGGAACTGACGCTGCCTCACCCGTCAAACTCGATTCATCGGCACCGCTTCTCCCCTCCACCACCTCCGCATCCACCGGAAAGCTATCCCCAGGGCGTACCCGCACTCTCATTCCAGGCTCCAGTATTTCGACGGGTACACTCTCCTCCCTCCCATCCTCATGAACCCTCACCGCCTCCCTCGGCGCCGTCCGAAATAGCCCGGCTAACTCCCTCTCCGTTCGATACGCCGCGAGCTCCTCCAATGCCCCGCTCAAGGAAAAGAGAAACAAAAGCAGCGCCCCCTCATCCCAGTGCCCCACCACCGCCGAACCCACCGCCACCGCCAACATTAAAAAATGGATGTCCAAAATCTTTTTCTTTAGCTGCTCCCACACCTCCCCCGCCGTCTTCCAAGCTCCCGCCCCATAAGCCACCAGAAAAAATATTTTCTCCATCCATCCATCCGCCGCCCATCCCGCCAAACCTGCTAGCCCGCACACCACGGCTAAACCCAAAGGAACTTTCCACTTCTTTCCAGCCCCCATCACCGAGGGTAAGTGACGCACCTCGAGCTTGACCCCCCGCAACGCCCTCCAGAACCAGTACTGGGGTGCGGTTGGACAACTCTCCCGCTCTAAGATGATCTTATCTTTCTTCCTTCTCATTTGCACCCCCTCCCCCCAATCCCCCTGAAACAATCGGCCACACTTTCCGCACCGGGAATCTCCTAGCTCCCACCGACACGCACTCTCCCCACCTAAACGCCGGATCGACTCGGCCAAGGCCGCCGCACCCTGCTCTCCTGCCCCCGAAGCCGCCGTCGCATAATCGATTCTCCCCTCATGAAAGGATACCGAAATGCCCCGGAGATCGGCCGACTCGCCCAACTCATGGGCCAATAGATCTATTCCACAATTTTGGGCTCCATGCTGATGCATATCTTTAGACTAACTATTCTCATACCCCGTTGACCAACTTTCCTCGTCCTCTTGCCAACCCCCACCCTCGCACTACTATTATTCAATGCCTGCAACCGCAGCGATCCGCGCGCATCCTCCCACCCCCACTCCACCTTCCCCCTCCCCGCTCCCCATCCCCGCTGACGATCTCTCCTTTCTCTCCCGCCACCTCGGTCCAAATAAGAAGACCGAAAAAGAGATGCTCGATACGATTGGCCTCTCCTCTCTTGAAGAGCTTGTTCAAGTTACTCTCCCGCCTGGCCTTGCCTCCTCCCACCCACCCAAACTTCCCCCCGCTCGCTCCGAAACTCGCGCCTTAGCCGACCTTGAGAAGCTGCTCTCCGCCAATCAACCGGCCCGCTCCCTCATCGGTCTCGGTTACCACGGAACCATCACCCCACCGGTCCTCCGCCGCGCCATCATGGAAGACCCCGGTTGGTACAGCTCATACACCCCCTACCAAGCTGAAATTTCCCAAGGCCGCTTGGAAGCCCTGCTCAATTTCCAAACGATGGTTCTCGAACTTACGGGAATGGAAATTGCCAATGCCTCCCTTCTCGATGAAGGTACCGCCGCTGCCGAAGCCGCCTCCCTCGCCCAAGCTGCCGTGACCGATAAAAATCGTAAAACTCTCTGGCTCACCCCCGGACTGCATCCCTCCACGACCTCCGTCGTCACCACCCGCGCCGCCGCCCTGGGATGGCGAATCCTCATCTCTGAAAAGTTTCCTGAAAAAGATGCCTCCACCCTTTTCGCCGGCATCCTCGCCTACCCAGAAAGCGATGGTCGCCTCGCCGATCCCCGATCGGCCATCACGAATTTGAAAAAAGCCGGTGCGCTCTCCATCCTCGTGGCCGATCCCTTATCCCTTCTCCTTTTCACCCCACCGGGTGAGTTAGGAGCCGATGTCGCCGTCGGCAGCACCCAGCGCTTTGGTATTCCGATCGGTTTTGGCGGACCCCACGCCGCTTACTTCGCCACGAAGCTACCGCACCAGCGCCTCCTCCCGGGTCGACTCATCGGAGTCTCGAAAGACAGCGCCGGTCGGACTGCCTACCGCCTCTCCCTTCAAACCCGTGAGCAACATATCCGGCGCGACCGCGCCACCAGTAACATCTGCACCGCCCAAGCCCTGCTCGCCACCCTTGCCTCCATGTATGCCATTCACCACGGTCCGAAAGGCCTCCGCCAAATCGCCCTCCGCGTTCACCACCACACCCGACGCTTGGCCGGTGGACTGCGATCCCTCGGCCTATCTATCGCCCATGCCGACTTTTTTGACACCCTCCGCATTCAAGGCAACCCATCCACTCTGGAAAGGGCCGCCGCCAGCGCACGTCTTGCTCACATGAACTTCCGACATTTTTCAAATGGAGATTTGGGTATCACCTTAGATGAGCGAACCGACGACGCGGAGGTAGATGCTCTGCTCAAATTTTTCGGGTCGAAAGCTTCTCGAGCCGAATCTGCCCCTCCGGCAAACCTTGAGGCCGGATCATCGATCCCATCTGCATTGGCTCGTTCCACTCCCGCTCTCCAACACCCTATTTTTACTTCTCACGCGAATGAGAATGAGCTTCTCCGCTACATTCGACGCCTCGCCGCCAAAGACCTCACCCCAGCCCAGTCCATGGTCCCACTTGGCTCCTGCACCATGAAACTGAATGCCGCCTCCGAGCTCACTCCTCTGGGATGGTCCTCCGTCGCCGAGCCTCACCCCTACGCTCCATCGGAACAAAACCCCGGCTACCTCAAAATGATCCATGACCTAGAGCTATGGCTGGGCGAAATCACCGGGCTTCCGCATGTTTCCTTGCAGCCGAACGCAGGGTCGCAAGGAGAATACGCCGGCCTTCTCTCCATCCGTGCTTGGCACCAATCCCGTGGTGATACCCAGAGGGACATCTGCCTAATCCCAGTCTCCGCCCACGGGACCAATCCCGCGAGTGCCGTTCTCGTCGGTTTTCGAGTCGTTGCAGTCGCCTGCGACAACCAAGGCAACGTCGACCTCGCTGACCTCGATGCCAAACTTAAGGAGCACGGTCCCCGCATCGCCGCCGCCATGGTCACGTACCCATCCACCCACGGGGTCTTTGAAACGGCGATTCGAGATATCTGCCAAAAAGTCCACCAAGCAGGGGGCCAAGTCTATATGGATGGCGCCAACCTCAACGCCCTCGTCGGCATCTGCCGTCCGGGCGAATTTGGCATCGATGCCTGCCACCTCAATCTTCATAAAACTTTCTGTATCCCGCACGGCGGCGGTGGACCTGGAGTCGGCCCGATCGCGGTTGCTCCCCATCTGGCTCCTTTTTTGCCTGCTCACCCCCACGAAACCTTAACCAAAAACGGCGTCGGTCCGGTGGCCTCCGCTCCGTATGGCAGCGCCAGCATCCTAGTCATTCCTTGGATGTTTCTCGCCATGGTGGGTGGCAAAGGCCTCGCCCGGTGCACCGAGGTCGCCATCCTCAACGCCAACTACCTCGCCAAACGACTCTCCGACCACTACCCGATCCTCTACCGAGGTGCGGGTGGTTGGGTGGCCCACGAATTCATTCTCGATCTGCGCCCTTTCAAAACAACCGCAGGCATTGAGGTGGACGATATTGCAAAGCGGCTGATGGATTATGGATTTCATGCCCCGACGATGTCCTGGCCTGTCGGCGGAACACTGATGATCGAGCCCACCGAATCCGAATCCCGTGAAGAGCTCGATCGCTTTGCCGATGCCCTTATCTCAATCCGGACAGAGATCGCGGAAATCGAATCGGGTAAAATGGATCGCGCCCGCAACCCCCTAAAACTCGCCCCCCACCCCGCCGTGGATGTGCTCAGCGACTCTTGGGATCGACCTTACTCCCGCGAGAGAGCCGCCTACCCGGCTCCCTGGACACGCACCTGGAAATATTGGCCCACCGTTTCCCGAATCGATGCCGTCCACGGCGACCGCAACCTCATCTGCTCCTGCCCCACCGTCGAGGAACTTTCAAGCTAAGCAGAGATTGGCAATCTCCTCCGCTGGGTAAGTCCAAATCTCACTCAGCGTGGGATGATAGTGGGGCATCGCCGCCATCTCCTGCGCGGTTCCCCGGTACCGCAGGATCGTCAAAGGCTCATGAATCAGGTCGGACGCATGCGGCCCCACCACCTGCGCCCCAACAATTTCGCCCTTTTGCTTTAAGGCGATCAACTTCACAAACCCGTCCGTCGCGCCCATGACCATCGATTTTCCGTGGTCCGAGAATGGATAACTCGCCGTCACGATATCCCACCCTTTCTCTCGGCACTCTCGCTCCGAATACCCGACCCCCGCCGCCTCGGGCGATGTAAAGATCACCTCCAGCTTCAGCCGGTAATCCATCGTCTCTTTCAGCTCCTTGCCCGCGACCCATGCCGCCGCGTTTCTCGCCGCCAGCTCCCCCTGCTGGATGGCCAAATGAACCACCTCATACGGTCCACACACATCCCCCGCGGCAAAGATATGCGGGACGCTGGTTTGCTGGGTTAGTTGCGTGGCGACCTTTCCCTTTTCCGTCTTTACCCGAATGGTCGAAAGATTCAGTCCCTCCAGATCCGCCTCTCTGCCCAGCGCCTGCAAAATCTGCTCCGCCTCCACACTTCTCTTTTTCCCCCTCTGCAAAAACTCGACCCTCTTTTTCTTTCCTCTCTTCACCACCCGCTGAATCTGAGTCCCACAAAACACCGCACTCCCCTCCTCTCGAAAGACCTTGGCCAAGGTATCTCCCACCTCAGGATCCGACTCCGGCAACAAACGCTCACTCCGCTGAATCACCGTAACTTTTACCCCCAGATGGGCGTAATACTGGGCAAACTCCAAGGCCACCGCCCTTCCTCCTAGAATAATCAAGCTCTTGATTGGCTTGGAGGCCTCCAAACACTCGTCGCTGGTCCAGTACCCCACTTCCTCCAAGCCAGGAATCTCCCTGAAGGCGGTCCGGGAGCCCGTCGACACCAAAAACGTCTTCGCCTCAATCTCTGCCGGAATCTTCTCCTTGCCCACCGCTTTCAACGCTAACCGGTGAGGTCCCGTAAAACGCCCATTCGCACGGTAAAAGGTGAACTTCCCCTTCTCGAACTGTTCCTGCCGGTAATCCGCAAACTCCGCGATCAGCTGATCCTTTCGCCTTAAAATCGCCTTCCAATCTGGCCTGGGCTTCCCAACCCGAATCCCAAACTCCTTTGCCCTTCCGATCTCGTGGTTCCGGTGCGCACTCTCCAACATCGTCTTGGTCGGCATGCAACCCCGCAAAATACATAAACCCCCGATCCTTGATCCTCCCTCCACCACGGCCACCCTCATCCCTAAGCCAGCCGCCGTCCGTGCGGCCGCGTACCCCGCACTACCCCCACCGAGGATGGCTAGGTCAAAGGTGGGCCTCATCCTACGAGGCCGTCGCTAGCTTTGCCTCAATGGGGGTGCTCTTCCCCCCAAACTTTGGATACAGATATCGTGCCGCCGGAACTCCCTGCCGTGTAATCACCGTCGCCTTCGACAATCCCTTTTCGGCCAGGTTTGCCAGGGATGCCTGCAGCAGCGCTACCCCTAAACCCCTACGCTGATACTCGTAATCGATAATCACGCCCGACAGGAGCTGGGGACTCTCACCCTCGACCGCGAGCAGCGCGCTGTAACCCACCACGCGAGGGCCGTGCTGCAGGACAAGAAAGTCCATCTTTTCCAGACTTTTCCCATCCGGAAAGATTCGCGCCCGTAATTGTTCCAAATGCCCTGAAAGATCAATCAGCCA
>LIBO01000069.1 GCA_001438005.1 Verrucomicrobia subdivision 6 bacterium BACL9 MAG-120507-bin52
TCTCCCGACATGGAAGCGGGGATTTCAAATAGACCCACACCTATCTTGCCACCTGGCACGGGCCAGCGTTCCCAGGTAATCCTCCCTTTCCCTTGGGGGGTAGAACTTGGAAGTAGTTCACCCGATACCGCCAAAGTCCCACCTGATTTGCCCTTGAGAAGGAGGTCGGTTAAAAAAAGAGTCGGTTTTGCGTACCGTCCTTTCGCTTCGACCAGATTCACCTCTCCGAGCCAAGTGAAAGGGGTCACAACTGTTCCTTGCTGAAGCAGATACTCGATACGCTGCTTCGTGGGTTGAATTTGCGCGGTGATCCCTTTTGCCCCCCATCCACTCGTTCCCAGCGAAGGAATCAGTTCGAAATCACGAATTTCAATTCGGCCAACTTGAACGTCTTGAAAAAGTTCTGCACTCGCACCTTTCGGCTCTGTGCTTCGAGTCGCAGCCTCTTTGGGCAAGGCGACCTTTGTTCCCGCTTGGAGGGCGAGTCGGCCAATCGAGATTTCAGAGAAACGCAGGATTCGATCGAGAAGCAACCGGGGCGAGATTTCGGTGCGGACATCTTGCAAATCCCATATCCATGGACCGACCGACCCGGGACGACTTTGGAAACCAGCGGTATAGACTGAAAAGGAGGACCACTCAAATGATTGAAACTCACCCTCCGTTTGTAAAAGTGAGGAGACCTGCTGGGAAGCGAGCCGCTGGAAATCTTTTCCGCCCAACCATTGGACGACCCAAATAGGGAGAAGGGCTGCCGCCCCGATTCCTAGGATAATCGCCCCACCCAAGAGACCGAGGATAACCCACTTCAGATTGACTTGTTTTTTCGTATTGGTACGACCAGCCATCCTCGAACCCTACCAGAAAGCTTCTACGGCGGGAGAGTTTTCCACGTTGCCTTTCCTGCCCACTGGGCTTTCTCTTATGGGATGCTGGCTCTTCATTCGATCTGCCTTGAAATGGAGGGCGTAGAGAATCCCCTTCTTTCCGAAATATCCGCACTGTTTCCCACTCGCCACTTTGGGGCGATTCTCGGACCCTCAGGTTGCGGAAAGAGTACTCTCCTCAAGGTGATTGCCGGAATTCTACCCCACACCTCAGGCTCGATTTATTGGCAGGGAAAAAATTTGGAGGATGAAGATCTTCCGGCCCATCAACTCGGCTACGTACCCCAATTTAGCTGCACCCACCCCCGATTGACTGTCCGTGAAAACCTAGTGTATGGCGCTCGCCTTCGGCAAAAAGGGACGCGTCAGCAAATCGAAGAGCGGGTGGATCAGGTTTCGGAGGAGACAGGCTTAATCGATCTTCAGGATCGTCCAGCTGGAGTGCTTTCCGGGGGACAACTTCGTCGCCTCGGCTTGGCCATGGAATTAACCACACGGCCGAGTCTTTTGCTGGCCGATGAAGTCACTAGTGGATTGGACCCAAAGTCAGAGGAGGAGATAATTGCGCTCCTTGCCTCTCTTTCCCAAGAGCAAGGTCGCCTCGTTTTGCTGGTGACTCACAGCCTCCGGCAGATCGAGGCCTATGACTCAGTCACGGTTTTATCAGGCGGATTTCTGGCCTATTCGGCGGATCCACGCGACCTAACAGACTACTTTCAGGTCAAGAGCCCCGAATTGATCTACCCGGCCCTCGCCAAACAGGAGCCCAAAGAGTGGGCCGCTGATTGGAGCGCCGTTCCTAAGCCGGAAGGACTTACCCAACAGAATATTTTGGAAGAGCTCAAGGCGATTTCGCTTACCGAGGGTCAAAAAGAAACGTTGGAGCTCCCTAGCCTTCTCTCTCAGGTCGGCACTTGGCTCCGGCGCCGCATTCAAATATTTTTGCGGGATCCAGCTCAGGTTTTTCTCCAACTTACTCTTCTTCTTGTCTTCCCTGCCGTGGTAACTCTTTTCGCCTACCGCGGTCTTCCCGAAGTGCGAAATATGGCGATGTCGTCCGATACGGGCGTGGTCGAGCAGTTGCGGGATTCCCTGGCCTTTACTATTCAATCCAGCCGTGTCGGAACACTCGTGAGTGGTCTGGCTATGTTTCAGGTCATTCTTTTAGCTCTGATGGGTTCGAATAGCTCCGCCCGTGAAGTTGTCGGAGACCGACCCATACTGGAAAAAGAGAAACTGGCGGGATTACGGCCCGGTGCGGCTCTTTTGGGAATGAGCATTTTTCTCTCTTTCCTTGTTTTCGCTCAAGCCAGTTGGATGACTCTATTTGTTCGGGCGATTTGTCAGTTTCCTGGGGACGTCCTGGGCCAATGGATACCGTTGTTTTTGGTCACCGGTGCAGTCACCTCGCTCTGTCTGGCCATCTCCAGTTGGTGTTCCTCTTCGGAGCAGGCATCCCTTGGAAGTCTGTACTTGGTCGGGTTTCAGTTACCACTCTCCGGCGCAATTTTGGCTTTGCCGGAGACTTTAGGACTCATCACACGACCGTTCATTAGCGCGTATTGGGCCTGGTCGGCCTACCTCCAAACCCTTCGGGACACTCGCTTTTACGATCTAGTGAAATCGATCACCGAAACTCCGCTCGCCACCTCCCAGGTTGCCCTGTGGATCTTGCTTGTTCATCTGCTCTTAGGCCTTGTTTTGGCCTACTTTGGGATGCGCCGTAGTCAGTGGCGATAGGTTGCTCCTTCTCCGCTTTTCATAGTAATCTAGGTCATGTCCCGTCGGGCTCACCAAACAACTCCCTCTTCTCTTCTTTTTGGATTGGTCGCAGTGTTTCTCGTCATTGCCGGTGGTGGCGCGCTCTTTTTTCAAAAGGGATCGAACCCCTATCGCACGGTGGAAACGCTCCAACCGAGTGACTACTTTGAAAATGCAAATAGTCTTCGCGGTAACGTGTATCAGATCGAAGGGGTAATTCTTAATGCTCTCGCCCAGAATCCAGAGAAAGGCCGGCTATTTAGTATTAGTGTGGCCACCGAATCAAGGAAATGGCCGATGCCCATTTTCATTCCGGCGCAATTACGGCAGATCAATTTGCAAAAGAATCAATCTTATCGGGCTAAAGTTCGGGTGAACGATTCTGGAATTCTTGTGGCACAGGAGATCCAAAAGTCATGAAGGTCAATCGCGAACTGGTCGCTTTTCTTTGGCTAGCAAGTAGCTCTTCCCTTTTCGCGCAAAGTGATGGTGATTCCAAGGCGGCCACGGGGGGAGCGCGTCCGGCCCAAATGAACCCAGGCTTTTTAGGTCGAGATGTTCCCGTCGTAGATCCAGGTTCCGACAACGCCACTTTTGACGGCAAGCTCGTGAATTTGGCCAACAACCGCCTGTTCCGATCCCGCTTTGAAAAATATCTTAATGCTCCAGCGGAGACCTCGGCGGCGGATCTCGAGTACGAGAAGACGATCAATGAGATCTTATCCTTACTTAGCCCGGGCAAGGTGAGCAACGCGAATATTGACGCGGCCTGGAAACTACTTCCCAAGGCATCCGAATATCGAAGCGACGCCAATCTCTGTAACTCGATGGCCGATGTGGTTTACAGCGTTTGGCTGGCGAAAAACGAAGTGGCAAGGTTGGAAATGGCGAATCGAAGCCTGCAAAAAGAGAAATCGGCACTGGAGTGGAATTACCGCATGAATCTTGGGCCAAGCGCCAAAAGCATGTCCCAAATTGGAACCAATCCCACCAGCCAAAGTTCCATTCTCTCGCTGGAAGATGAGGCGCGGGTTGAGCCCATCAAGGAGGCTTTGTCGGACGTGCGGGCCACCATGGTCAATAATAAGCTTAAAAAAGAGGCCTCCATCGTTCAGGCCAAAATCGATTTTCAGACGATGATTATTCAGTACTTTGCCCAGAGACGCTTCCGCCACGTTCTGATTGGAACGCGCTTTTATCGTGCCCTTTTTAGCGATGGGGATAATCGCATCAGTGCCCTCGACCAGATTTCCTCTCAGTTGCCCGTGGATAAAGATGCGGGCCAAGTCAAAGTGAAGGCAAAGCTGGATCCCAAGATTTCCGGCAAAGGAGGATCCGGCGGATATGTGGGGGCAGGAAGCGGCACAGAAAACGGACGGCGCAACACCGGTGTGGCGGCAGGGGGCGATACCTCCTCGTCCGGTGGTGCCTTTAGTGCGGAAGGAATGCAGTTGGGGGTGGAAAACTTAGGAGTCGAAAGTCTCATCAGTGCGGGCGCCAGTGGCCTAAAAGCCTTAGGAAAAATGATCAACTCGCTTGGCCAACTCGATGCCCTGGCCAATGAGGCCATCCGTGATGTCGATGAGGGAGTCGAAGCCTATAAGTTTCTTCTCGAAAAAAACGAACTAAAGAGTGCCACGGAGCGGCTGTTCGAAACGTTTATGATGGGGGAGTATATGCCGTCGGTCCGCAAATTATCTCGTGACGAAAAAAGGCGCGCACTTGAATTCACCCAAAAAACCAACGAATTGCTCGCCGCCTTGGAAGTCAACGATTTGACCCGGGCGGAGGACATTATTCTGGAGTTAAGTAAGGGTGCGCGGGACTTTGACACTTCGAAACCACTGGCGGTGGTCGAGACGGCCAAGACCGTCAGTGCCATGCATTTAGCCAAAGCCAAGGCGGCGGCCGCTTCGGGAGATAAGGCTACTTTGGAAACGGAACTACGTGCGGCCACGGAAATCTGGCCCCGAAACCCTGCCCTCGCGAAGGTCTCGGCGGCAATCTTTAGTCAGACCGATGTGCAGCAACAAGCTTTGAACGACTTTGATCGTCTGATTGCGCAAAAGAACTATCGCCAGATTTTTGATGATAAGGTCCGTTTTATCGCGGCCACCGCCATGTTTCCTGACCGGCAGGAAAAGCTGAAAGGGGTCCTCGATCGCGTGCAAAGTGCCGAGGCTTCCCTCATGCGTTCCCATGAGCTGGCCAAACGAGGAGACCCTGCCGGTGCTTGGGAAAGTGTCGAGCGTGGTTTTGCCGACTATCCCGATGACCCTAAATTGAATCAGGCCCGGGCCGATTACACGACCCAGGCGGCCGAGTTTGTGCGATCTGTTCGCACCGCGCAAGAGATGGAGCGCAAAAGGCAAATCGGCTCAAGCTTGGCTTGGTACCTGCGAGCGCTGCAGGATTATCCCAACAGTGAGATTGCTCGAGATGGCATTGATCGTATTTCGGATGAACTGGTGAAGTAGACGTCGGATCTATCCGCTACTTTTCTTATCTCTCCCCCGCCAGCGCCACCGAAGAGGACATCCTTCAAGCTGAAAGTGTTCCCGAACTCGATTACTGAGGAACCTCTCGTAGGCTTCCGACATAATCGCAGGGTGATTGACGAATCCCATCAGGGTCGGTAGGGGGCCTTCGACTTGGGTGGCGTAGTAAATGCGCAGCTTCCTCCCTCCTTTGACTGGGGTACTTCGGGACTCGGTCGCTCGCAACAGAACCCGGTTTAACTCCCCCGTGCCGATCCGAACGGAGCGTGCTTTTCGCATCATTGCAACCGCATTGGTTAGCTCTCGGAGCCCGCTTCTCTTGAGGGAGCTGACAAAGACCATTGGCACATCGGGAAGAAAGAAAAGCGCTTGGCGCAAGGCCGCCTCATATTCCTTGAGGAAAGTAGCCCCCTTTGTTTTTTTCCCGCCGTGGGAGGTGAGATCCCACTTGGTGATCGCGACAATACATGGCCTTTGCGCTCGTTGAATGAGGCCCGCTACTTTCTTTTCGACCAAGCCAACCCCTAGGACAGAATCCACCGCCAGAATGGCTAAA
>LIBO01000070.1 GCA_001438005.1 Verrucomicrobia subdivision 6 bacterium BACL9 MAG-120507-bin52
CTCCTTGGCCGAGCAGAGCATTCCCTCCGAACTTTCCCCCCTAAGCTTGGCCACTTTGATCGTCATTCCATCCGGAAAAACGGTTCCTGGTTTGGCGAATGGGACAATATCCCCCGCATGGTGGTTTTTCGCTCCACACACCACCTGCCGAGCCCCCGTGCCGTCGTCCACCGAGCAAACTGTTAATCGATCCGCGTTGGGGTGCGGCTTTTTTTCAACAATCTTGGCCGTGACGATTCCCTTCACTTGGCATCCCGTCGCGGAAATCGAAACAACCTCAGTGCCGCTCTGGGTCAGCTGATCCGCCAGCTCCGTTGCGCTCCCGCTCCAATGACACCACTCCCGCAACCAATCCAGCGGCACCTTCATGAGGATCGACGACGTCGTGGAGCTGATTTTTTCTTGGCCGCGATCTGATCCCGGAGCCGAGCCGCTCCCTCGAAATCTTCTTGGGCAATGAGCTGCTTCATTTCTGCCGCCAACTCCTCCTCCCCTGCTTGATTTCGAGCTGGCCTTTTTCCTCGATGAACCAGACCTTTTTGGGACTCCACCAATGCCTCCTGCAGAGACTCAGCAAAACGTTGATAACAGCTCGCGCACCCCAACCGGCCCGTTTTCTGAAGGCTCTCGAGCGGATAGCCACACTCGGCGCATGGCAGAGACGGCGAGGTGTTTGGGGTAAGATTCTGAAAAAAAGCTTCTTCCGCCAAAAAACCCGACGGATGGATGGCCCCCGCTTTTCGCGCACACTCCTCGCAAAGATCCATCCTCTTCACATCGTTCTCCACCACCGTGGTCATAAAGACCGTGGCAGGTCGGGAGGCACACTTCTGGCAGTCCACAGCTTTTTTAAGACGGAATCTTTGTCCCGGTCGAAGTCACCAATTTATGGTACCGCTTCATCAGGTCGGCTGTCTTTTTCCCTGGCTTCCCATCCCCCACCAGCCTGCCATCCACCTCCACCACGGGGACAATCTCCGCCCCTGTCCCGGTCAAAAACATCTCCTCACAGGTGAAGAGATCGTATCTTCGAACATCATCCTCCCGGGCCTCCCAGCCCGCTTGTCGGGCAATTTCCAGAACCGTGGCTCGAGTAATTCCGTTGAGCGCTCCCGACGAAAGTTTGGGCGTGATCAAGGCGCCGTGCCGAATAAAGAAAATGTTGTCCCCCGAGCACTCGGAAACGAGTCCCTGCGGATTCAGGAGAATCACCTCTTGGGCTCCAGCCAGCTGACCCTCGATCTTGGCCAAAATATTGTTGAGATAGTTGAGGGATTTAATTCCCGGGTCGAGTGCCGCCGGGGACTGTCTCCAAGTCGCACCCGTGACCACTTTGAGCCCCTCCCGATAATACTTTTCGGGATACAACTCGAGATCACTGGCAATGATGATGATCGTGGGTTTTTTACATCGGTCTGGTGAGAGCCCGAGGTAACCCTTCCCCCGCGTCACCACCAAACGCAGATAGCCCGACTTCATCTTATTTTTCTGGCAGGTCTCCAAAACAGCTTTTTCAATCTCTTTTCGGCTTAAAGGCAACTTGAGTAGAATCGCTTTGGCCGAGTCTTCGAGGCGAGCGAGATGTTCCTCCAACTTGAAGATTCTCCCCTCATAAGCGCGGATGCCCTCAAAGACTCCATCCCCGTAAAGCAATCCGTGGTCAAAGACCGAAATCTTTGCCTCTTCCTCTGGGTAAAATTTCCCGTCGATGTAAATGATCATAGTTTAGTTTGCCAACCTTCCGTCCAGCAGTCGAAGAGGATTTCCCACCTTCGCCGCTACTGAAGCGTCATGGGTGACAAGTAAGAGGGATTTTTGCCTCTCTTTGACCATTGGAACAAGCAAATCAAGCACCGCGCTGGCGGAGGCCGCATCCAGATTGCCCGTCGGTTCATCTGCCAGAATTAGGTCGGGGTCGAGGAGGAGGGCCCGCGCCACCGCCACCCTCTGCTGCTCCCCACCCGATAGCTCCCCAGGAAGATGGTCCCGCCTCAGGGTCATTCCCACCTGATCGATCAGATCCTCCCACCGCTCCCCGACCGAGATTCCGGCCATCATCGCCGGCAAGCGCACATTTTCCTCCACGGTCAACTCCGGCAAAAGATGGTAGGACTGAAAAATAAAACCGACCGATCCGCGCCGCCACTGCGCCCACGCACTCCGCGTCTGGCCGCTGATCTTTTGGCCCTTCCAATAAATTTCACCAGCATCCGCATTTTCTAACCCTCCCAAAATATGAAGCAGGGTCGACTTCCCTGCCCCCGACGGCCCACAGAGAGGACGACACTCCCCCGCGCCCAGGGAAAAATCGACTCCATGCAAAATCTCCAGCGGAGGGCGACCTTGCAGCTGGTAGCCTTTCCGTATCTGACGAACTTCAAGCAAGGGCACGCTCATCTCACGCCCTCCTTAAGTTCGAAGCCGGCTCGCTTTGCGATGCCACCCAAGCTGGGACCAAAGCGGCGAGCACGCTTAAAGCCAACCCGGCCATGGCTACCCCAAGGAAAACCCCCGCGTCATATCGCACTGGTAGCCCTGTAAAATGGTAAATCTCTGCCGGGAACAGTTCCTGACCCGTCAACCGACCAATCCAATCACTAAGACGATTTCGATTCGCTAAAACGATCCAAGCCCCCACCACTCCGGTCATTGCCCCCAGCAATCCCACCACCACGCCATACATGGTAAAAATGGTGGCAATTTGGCGGGGGGTCGCTCCGATGGCCGCCAGAATGCCGATCGATTTTGCGCGCTGAACCGTCACGGTAATTAAGGTGCCACTTAAACCCAGCGCCGCTACCGCCATGACGAAAAATAGAAGGAAACTCATCACTCGTCGCTCGACCGCCACCGCCGCGAAGAGCCGTTGATTGTGATCCATCCATGACAGAACTCGGATTCCGCCACCCAGTCGCGTTTTGATCCGTTCTCCAACGACACGGGCTTGGGATGGATCCTGCAGTCGGATCGCAATCCCGTGCACTTGGTTTGGCACGGCGTACAGCTCCTGCGCCGTGGCCAAATCGGTCAGCAAATACTCCGAGTCATACTCGTGCATGCCCGTGGTGAAAATTCCCGCCACTCGAAAAGTTCGGGGGAGCGGTATTTTTTTGGGGAGATTCGGCCCGCCTTTGTTCGCGATCACATCCCGAAACTGTTGCGGAGCGAGTAGATTCACTTCCGAACCTATTTCGGCTCGGTTCGACTTGGCCCACTCCGAACCCACCACTACCTGCTCCGGCCCCGGCGACCAGCTGCCCGCCACCAAACACTCCCGCAACGGAATCACCGCCGATGCGGTCGCCTCATCCCATCCCTTGATTCGGGGGGTTGAAATTCGGCTCCGCGTTTCCGCCAAGACGGGGCCTAAAACCGATCCGGTTACCCCGACCACCCCTGGCTCTTGCCGAATCAGCTCCATCAGCCCCTGAGGATCCGGCAAAGGGGATTGACCCGCCACCGTCAGGTGGGACTGAAACCCGATCACTTTTTTGGTGAGCTCATCCTCAAACCCGCTCATGACCGATTGAACGACGATCAGCACAAGAACCCCGGCTACGACCCCCAGCCAACTCAGCAGGGTAATGATTGAAACAAAAGTCCGTTGGGGTCGCAAAAAACGTAGAGCAAGAAAAAGTTCAGGCCATCGAAACATCGATCTAACGTGCCCTTTTCAAGCCCTGCTCTCAAGCCTTCATGCGGATTGCCCAACTGGATCGGGTCGCATATTCTTTTTCTTTATGGCCAAAGGTAATGCCCTCGAACAGGCGCGTCGGGTGATCGATATTGAAGTTGCGGCTCTACGCCGAGTGCGCCGCCGTCTTGGCCCCTCCTTTCTCCAAACCGTTACCTTGATGCAACAACGGCTGGACAGGGGTGGGAAGATCATCGTCACCGGAATCGGAAAATCAGGCCACATCGGCCATAAGATTGCCTCCACTCTGGCCAGCACCGGCACGACTTCCGTCACCTTGGACCCCGTCGATGCCGTCCACGGCGATCTCGGGGTCGTGGCGCGTAAGGACCTCATCCTCGTCCTGAGTTACAGTGGTAACACGGATGAGTTGATCCGAGTGATTCCCCTGATCAAACGGCAAGGTGTGCCCATCGTTGTTATGACGGGCAATCCTCGTTCGGAGCTGGCGCGCCAAGCGGATTTCCTTCTCGACGTGTCGGTAGATCAGGAAGCCTGCCCCCTCAATCTTGCCCCCACCTCCAGCACCACCGCCATGCTGGCCATGGGTGATGCCTTAGCCATGGTTCTCCTGCAAAGTCGCGGGTTTCGCCGCGAAGATTTCGCCCAGCTTCACCCCGCCGGAACAATCGGCCGAGATCTCCTTCTTCCGGTGCAAGAGATTATGCGCCCCCGCAAATCGATCGCGATCTGCCAAGAAAAGACCTCCGTCGCACGGGCTCTCTCTCAAATTACCGCCAAACGATGCGGTGCCGCCATTGTCGTCAATGCCAAGGGCAAAGTCGTGGGGATCTACACCCATGGTGATTTTGTCCGCGGATTCCAAAAAGATCCTGCGATTGGGCAACGCCCTCTGCTGTCGGTCATGACCCCGCGCCCCATCTCGATCCTTTTCGGCAGCCTGGCCGCCAAGGCCCTGCACATCTTTGAGACTCATCGGATCGAGGATCTGGTGGTGGTGGATGCCGCCCATCGGCCCCTGGGGTTGGTCGATTCGCAGGATCTGACACGCTTCCGATTGCTTTAAAACAGAAACCAAGGGAGGATTTGCCATGTCTGTCATCGCCAATGATCTAAAAAAGGGAATGGCCGTCCGCAAAGACGGGGACATCTACGTCGTCATGGGGATCACGCACCGAACCCCGGGAAATAAACGCGCTTTCGTCCAAGCCATGTTCCGTTCCCTTCGTTCTGGCCAATCCTCCGACCATCGCCTCGCCTCCGACGAGCGCCTCGAATCGGTCAATGTGTCCCGGGATAAGTGGGAGTTCAGCTACAACGACAACACGGGTTACACCTTTATGAATCCCGAAAATTACGAAAACCTTACTCTTACCCCAGAACTGGTTGAGGATGTGAAGGAGTTTCTCTCGGCCAATATGGTTTGTGAAATTCTCTTTATCGAGGGCAAAGCCGTTTCGGTCGAACCCCCGTCCAGCGTGACCCTCAAAGTCATTGAATCCCCCGAGGGCGTGCGGGGTGACTCCGCCAACAACGTTATGAAAGTGGCTAAGATGGAAACAGGCTTACAGCTTCAAGTCCCCCTCTTTATCAAAGAGGGCGAGCTCATCAAGGTCGATACCCGCGAAAAGAAGTATATGGGTCGGGCCTAAAGCCCTACCCGCCAAAGGTCAGATTTTTCACCCTCTCCGCCCCACAGGCGTTGAGCACATCGATGATTCTCTGGTACGGAGCTTTTTCATTCGGCCGGATAATGACCGATTGGTCGGGGGCTGCCTCGATTAACGCTTTTAATCTTCCCCGCAACTTGGGCATTTCCCGATCCTCACGACCGTCCACCGTGCTGTCGTTGAACGTGACCGATCCGTCGGGGGCAACTCGTAAGGTCACCGGGCTTTTGGCCGTGCTGGTCGCGCTGGAGGCTCCCGGAACTTGTACCCCCAACTCCGCCTCTTTCACCTGCTTCCCCGCCATCACCATGAAGAAAAGAAGAAGCACAAACATCACGTCCAGCATCGGCGCGATCTG
>LIBO01000071.1 GCA_001438005.1 Verrucomicrobia subdivision 6 bacterium BACL9 MAG-120507-bin52
GTCCCATGGGATATGTATATGCATGACGCGCCGCGTTATTACGGATCGCCCCGGGAGTTCGGTGATCTGTTCGCGTTCGTTGCAGCCAATCGCGGACTTCTTGATGACCACGATCGCATTGCCGAATCGGGAATCGACCTTCAGTCCAGCATTTACCAATGGCTGCCAAACAAGGAATTGCGGCAGGTTTTTGCGGAAGGGGCTTCCGCTGTTTGGATAAACAAGGCGAACATCTTTGCGTTTATCCGCGCGAAAAAGGACAGATCGTCCGTCGTGGTGCATCTTGTGGATTGGAATCCTTCCTCTTCCAGCTTTGAAATCGCATTTTCTCCAGCCGGACTCATTGGCACACAGCAAGCGGAACTTACGCTTCTGCGACCGGGGCATGACCCTGTCCACTTCCATCACTACGCGGGCGAATCCATTGAAATTCCCAGCCTGGGACCGTGGGGGATATTGGTTGTCAAGCCGGACACAGGCGCCGCTTCCCATCCGGTCGCGCCACAACTCGTCGCGCCCGCACGCTCGGTTATACCTGTAGGAAGTGAATTGGTGTTTGTCCCACCAAGCAACAAGGAAAAAATCCAGTTCCGCATCTTGCCGATCGGCAGCAGAAACGGCGACACTCTTCC
The DNA here is from genome assembly GCA_001438005.1 of Verrucomicrobia subdivision 6 bacterium BACL9 MAG-120507-bin52. Taxonomy (GTDB): domain Bacteria; phylum Verrucomicrobiota; class Verrucomicrobiia; order Methylacidiphilales; family Verrucolacustridaceae; genus Verrucolacustris. The sequence goes on from LIBO01000071.1 coordinate 633, forward strand.
GGAGTTTGAAGGCTACGATCCAGCGGATCCTCCCAGGATTCTTCGAGATGGAACACTGGAAGCGTTCACTGTTGGAAACAATGGAAAACAGTCAAAACCTCTTCGGGTTCTGCTACGCACGTTCCAAGATCACAGGGTTTCGTCGAAAATCCAGCCGGCTCCCGGCGAAGGCATCGACCTTTGCGAAAAATTCAGGCCAAGCTCCGGAGAAATCAAGGTGGGTGCGTCTTTTCTGTCCAATGAGCTGCGTCTCGGCGGGCAATTGGTGCCAAGAGGGATCTCCACGTCGGGAAACAGCAGGATTACTGCCGAGGTGGATCCCTCATGGAAGTTTTTCACGGGCAGAGTCGGCATCGACGACGCGGAAGACCGGCGTCCGTGCGCCCGGTTTCAAATTTTCTTCGACAACAAGCTTGCCTTCGAAACGCCGATTCTCAACCCCTCAAAATTATCAATCCAAAAGGCCAGCCGTGTGGTTTTCCCCTTCGCCCTGGCGATTCCCGAAGGCACCAAATCCATCGCTTTGCGCACGGTGGGTTCCGGCTTTTTTCCGGACCATAATCACACGGTGTGGGCCGGCCTCAGTGCCACCACATCCGGGGAGCCTCCCCAGTAACTCGGGTTATGGAAGGGTCGCCAATTACTGGTTTGGACAGGGGGCAGGGGCGTCTCGCCCGTCACGACCCAAGCCCATCGGCAGGATGCCGATGCCACACCCCACTGAGTTGGGTGACGGGCGTCCCGCCCGTGTTGTCCGTCGGAAAACGGGCGGGACGCCCGTTCCCCCTGGGCTTTGCCGTCCCAATAACTCCCAAACCACAACCGCCACGCGGGTTCGGGGCCTCCCCAGGAGCAGCCACCCTTGGCCAACACCGAAGGAGAAACATGACCCCAAGTCCCTCCGCAAGCTGCTGCCAGACAAAAACCAGATGGCCACACCGCGGCGTGAGCCCGCCCCCTCTTCTCCAGCTCCGAAGCGGCTTTTCCCTGATCGAGCTTCTCGTAGTAATTGCCATCATCGTAATCTTGGCCGTGTTGAGCTTCCAAGCAGTGGGGGCAATGAGAGCTCGCGGCGAATCGGCCAAGTGCATGTCAAATCTCCGTTCCATGGGTGTTGCGATCCAGCTTTATGCCAATGATCATGACGGGAGATATCCCGGCCCGGTCTGGTATTCCGCCAGCTGGGAAATCCAGAAATGGGGGGGGTATGCTCCCATCACCCTTCATCTTGCTCCTTATCTCGGCCTGCCGGCCTGGTCGGCAATGGAGTTCCCAAAAAAATACAAGGTGGATGCCGCCATCTGTCCCACGCACCAGAGACTTGGCAGCACCCACGCCCACTATGCACGCCATGCCGATCCTGCAAAATCGCCTTTCGGAGGGGAGGCAGCCGCGGGCTTTTCCGCTGCACCACCCCTGCGGACCGTGACAGCATCGCAAATTCTCGGTAAGAAAAACTCGGAAATTATGGCTCTTCGCGATTGGCCGCTTTCCGGTGCACCAACGCCCCATCATGGAGGCCAGAATGTGCTTTTCCTCGACGGGCATGTGAGCTGGATCAAAGGGGACGCCGAACCGCCATGACGTCCCCTCCGCGTGGTAAAAAGAGCCGGCTTCTTGGAAATGTCGCAAATACTCTCGTTATGTCCGAAAAAAGAATTCTTCCCTCCTTGCTTCCAGAGCGAAAACCGCGTAAATTGCTTCTATGATAATTAAACAAATGAAAATGTTCTACACCTCACTATTTGCATTCCTTGCTCTCCTGCTCTCCGCAACCTTCATCCAGGGCCAGATCTTGATTGAAAATTTCCAATCCGGATACTCGACCGGGAATCTATCCGGCCAAAACGGATGGAATCAAGGGTTTGGTGCCACCCCGACACCCTCGGCAACGGTGGTCGATGCAAGTGGCGATTTTTACGTGTCTAGCACCGGTAATAGCTACAACATTTTGGATGCTGGTAACTTCAGCTTAACGACGGCAGATACAATTACCTTAACCTTTGATTTGAGAGTTACGGCGGCATCTGCAAATGCGGCATTCGGTATCGGCAACTACAATCAGATATCGTCCAGCTCGGGCACGCCTCCTGTATTTGGGGTGATTTCCGGAATTTGGGCTGTTCGTGGCTGGAGCTTCGGGACAACAGTAAACGCGCGTGACACTGGCAATATTTCATTACTTGCCTCTCAAAATGAGTGGTATCGGGTTCAATCGACCTGGGACTTAAGCGGCACTGGCACGGGCACCCTCTCGATCATGAACCTTACACTGGGAGAAACGGCATTTACCCAACTGTATTTCAACGCAGCCCAGACGCAGGCAACTGCCGATCTCCAACTCGGTAATGCCAACAATCCCGGAGTTGCGAATTGGGAGGGCGTTTTCCTCAGAACGACAAACGGTCGAATTGACAATTTGTCAGTTATCCCGGAACCGAATACTTACGCTCTGCTCATCGGGTCGCTCGGCTTGGCAGCGCTGATTAGGCGATTCCGATTCGCTCGAAAGGCGTAATTTTGCGGGGACTTTAGAATTCGAGCGGAGCATGCTCGGATGCTCCGTTTTGCCATTGCAGGAGGCGTCGTAATCATTCTGCACAGGCGGACCGTTTTTTACTCCGGAACCCACGATGAGACCCATCAAGGCCATGGCCCGGCGCCATGCAATCCAGCACGAAGGTCCGGCTGAAGATTTTTTCGAGGGAGCTCTTCTTGGCAATGGGGGACTGGGCTGTGTCGTCACGACGCGCCCCGATGCGCTCGCGTTGCACTTTGGTCACAACGACGTGTGGGATGCGCGAGTTCCGGATCCTCCGGAATCGCAGGATGATACCTTTGCCAAGGTGATGGAAAAACTAAAGGCCATCCCGGCCTCGATCAGTCACCTCAGGGACGATCCATGGTATGAGGCGCATTTCAACTACAACTTCTCGCGGTATGGCGAGACTTACCCCCGCCCGTTCCCTTGCGGGACCGTGGTGCTCGGGTTTGACCGCCGGCACACGGAGGTCTTGCGGCACCGCCTGCGGGTCTCGAACGGTTTGCTGCAAATCGAATTGCTGCACAAAGGGAGCACTCTTTTTGTCGAAGTTTTTGCCGATGCGGTGGCCGACCGGGTTTGGCTGCGAACCGTGGATGAGAGCGGGACCCCGGCGACCAACCCGTTTATGCGGATCGCCGTCTATCCGGATGCCACCACGCCCAAGGAATTTCCCGCGCCGGAAATCGAGGTTCATCCCGCGATCGGTATTTTGAGTTTTGTGCAGAGGATGCTTTCCTCGCGCAACAAGGGGCAAACAGAGCCGGATTTCTGCGGTCTCGCTTTCCGCTCTTCGGGCGCGCTCGAGGACAGGCGAATTTCTCTCAATGTGAACCATCCGGACCGTTACCGTCCGGCCATCGATCCGAATTTCGAAAACCTGACGCAGTCCACCCCTCCCTTGGAAAAATATTTTTCCTCCGCGGAGCCGCTGACGGCCTCGATCACGCTTTTGCATCCGGCGGGTTCCGCGTCCGAAGAGCATCGGACGGGGCACTCCCTGGCGGCGGACCGGGCGGTGGCGTGGCAGAAGAACGTCGGTTTCTGGGACGGGTATTGGAGCGCAGCCAGGATCGAGCTGGAGGATGAATTCTTGGAGGGCGTTTGGTATCGCAATCTTTACTTTTTGCGGTGTGTCCTGCGTCCGGGAACCACCTGCCCGGGAATCTTCGGAAACTGGATGCGTGGCCACATCGGCACGGCATGGCACGGGGACTTTCATCTCAACTACAACACGCAGCAGCTCTTTTGGGGATGTTTTTCCTCAAATCATCCCGAACTGCACCTTCCTTACGTTCACGAAGTGAATGGCCGCATGCTTCCTCTCGGCCGGGCGTGGGCAACGAACTACTATGGGATGAGGGGGGCCTGCATGCCCTACTGCGCGGTGCCTGTGGACATGGAAAAGCCGCTGCTTGTCGGGGCGGACTGGAGTTGGGGCATCGGCATTTCCGCCTGGGTGGTGCAAAGCCTCTGGTGGCACTATCGATACACGGCAGATCGCGCATTCCTTGCCACCGAGGCCTTCCCGGCGCTCCGCGAGGTGACGAGGTTCATCACCGATTTTCTCTCGCGGGCGGAATGCTGGAGCGGCATGGATGGTGACGGACGCATCCACATATTTCCCTCGCTTTCCCAAGAGCTGTATCGGCTGCGTCCGGGGTTCCGTTTCAACCGCGACGGAATCGTGGATCTTTGCATGACCCGGTTTCTTATGCGCGCCTATCTGGATGCGGCGGATATTCTTGCCGATGATGAACCCGATCTCCGCGCAAAAGCGGCCGAAATCCTCGACCGCTTGGCGTCCTATCCCACGGCGATGTCCGGGGAAGGAATGGTCTGGGTCTCCATGCCCGGAGAGAGCGCTGATGTCATCCACAATGCACCGCAACCCCTCATGCCTGTTTTCCCCTGCGATGAGGTGAGCCTCCAATCACCAAGTCCGGAACTGGAGATGGCGCGACGCACATATCGCTCGCATCTCAACGAAGGGGGCAACGAGCTGGTCTTTCTCAATTTGCAGGCCGCCCGGTTGGGCTGTCTCGATCTCGAACGCTTCAAAAGGCAGATCCATTACTGCCTCCTGCCCAATGGCACCTGCACCGATATGAATTTGATGGCCGGGGGGCGCCACGATGATCTCGCTTCCTTCTCGTTTATGAAGCGAATGGGCATCTGGGTTGAGAACTTTGCCCTTCCGTCGGTGATCAATGAGTGCCTGATGCAATCGCACTCGGGCACGATCCAGCTCTTCCCGAACTGGGCGTCCGGCGATGCCGCCTTCGTGAATCTGCGGGCCGTCGGGGGATTTCTCGTTTCGGCAACGCGCAGGAACAATGCTGTGGAGGAAGTCCGCATTTATACGGAAACCGGAGGTGTTGCGCGCATCCTCAATCCCTGGCCGCTGGCCAGAATTCACCGGCCCGGCATGGAAGCGCGTCTCACGGAAGACCGATTGATTGAACTTGAAATAGCAGCCGGCTGTGCCT
>LIBO01000072.1 GCA_001438005.1 Verrucomicrobia subdivision 6 bacterium BACL9 MAG-120507-bin52
TCCGATTGGGAACCCCTCCGCATCGCTCGCGGCCTTCCTCTCTGGGGAGTGGATGTCGGACCCGACACTCTTCCTCCAGAAGCCGGGTTCGAATCGGACGCGATCAGCTCCACCAAGGGTTGCTACATCGGCCAAGAAGTCATTTCCCGTCTCCGAAGCGTCGGCCACGTCAATCGTCACCTTTGCGTTTTGGGGACGCCCAGTGCCTCCCCTCAAGGAGTGGGGGAGTGCACAAACTCAGACGGAGTGGTTGCCGGAAAAATAAGCAGCTTGGCCCCAATGTTTCATTTTTCGATGACGCTCGCCCTCGCCATGATCAAGCGGGATTATGCCGCAGTCGGAAATTCAGTATTGGCCGAAGGGGCATCTTGGACCATTCTTCGACATGCTTAATTATTATCTGTCCCTTACTTTATTCTCACTCATCGGCACTTTTGTCGCGCACGCGGCAGAGACCAACACCCCCACCCCAAAGGAAACTACCGACATGAAACCCACCCTCGTTGAAGAAGATATCGTCACCCTAACCACCGACGACGGCATCATCGTCATCAAACTCGATGTCATCAAATGCCCCAAGCACTCCGAAAATTTCAAAAAGCTGGTCAAAGATGGATTTTACGATGGCACCACCTTCCACCGCGTCATCCCTGGCTTCATGATCCAAGGTGGCGATCCCAAAAGTAAAAATTCCGACGATCGCGGTTCCCACGGCACAGGTGGTCCTGGCTACACCATACCCGCTGAAATCGGAAATAAACACAAGCGCGGCACCGTTTCCGCCGCCAGGCTCGGGGATGAAGGCAACCCCAAACGGGATTCCAGCGGCAGCCAATTCTTCATCTGCGTCACCGAAACCGCGTTCCTCGACGGTCAGTACTCGGCCTTCGGTGAAGTCATCGAGGGCATGGAGGTGGCCGACAAAATTGTCGCCAAACCCCGTGACCCGCGCGACAACCCAAAGAGCCCAGTCACCATGAAGGCCAAATTAGGTCGTCCAAAAAACTAAACAAAACCCTCACCCCATCTTAAAACAAAAAACCCAGCCCTGAAGTTCAGGACTGGGTTTTCTGTTTTACGTGACGTTATTTCTTATCGGCAGGAGTGACGTTATTGGTCTTTTTCTTGGCAGCGCTGTCACTGTCACCGCAACTGTCTTTGCAGCCACCGCAACTGCCGCAACCGGCGTGAGCAGAGACCGAGGCCAAACCAACCACCAACCCCAACACGGCAAGACGAACTAATTTGTTTATCATCATTTCACCTTAGTGAAGTTGGCTACAGATGCAAGTCAGCCCCCGCGAATAATGTTTAAAGCACTTTGGATCAACGAGATACCAGCTTGCTGGCTTTTCTCGGGATGGAACTGAAAGCCAACCACCCTGCCTTTGCGAACACCGCTTGGATACCAACCCCCATACTCCGTCTCGCAAAGAAGAAACTCAGAGGGCACCGACTCAGGACGATAGGAGTGAACATGATAAAAAAATCTGTCTGCTTCTTGGAAAAATTCCTCTGCGTCCCCCTTTGGCCTGACCTCACACCATCCAATTAAAGGAATTTTCAACCCATGCCCCTGAAATTTACTGACACGCCCAGGAAAAATTCCCAACCCCTTTGCCCCCGGCGCCTCCTCCCCCTCTTCCCAAAGAAGCTGAAACCCTAAACAGATTCCCAAAAAAGGCTGGTCCGACCTCACCCAATCCCGTAGCGGCTCCCACAACTTTCTCTGCTTCAGGCCGTCCACCGCATCTCCAAACGACCCCACCCCCGGCAAAACAACCAGCTCGGCCTTCTTCAGGCCCACCGGATCCTCTACCCGCCTAACCTTTGCTCCCGCCTTCTCCAATGCCCTCTCTACACTTCTTAAATTTCCCCGCCCATAATCAATCATGGCCACATCCATCCTGCTAACCTACCAAACCCCAACTCTCAGGGTGATCATTTTCTTCGCAAAAAATCTAGGGCTAAATCTCCCAGCCCAGCCACCACCTCGACCCCACACCGATCCAATCGGTCCCGGCTATTGTGCCCACACGGAATCAAGACGCACCCCACCCCCATCGCCCGGGCTACCTCCGCATCGTGGGTCGTATCTCCGATCAGCAGCGTTTCGGAAGGTAAAACATGAAGCTCTTGTAGCATTCTCAAGCCATCCTCCACTTTTCCCTCCGCATAGTGATTCCGACTTCCCGCCACGCTCTTGAAATAACCCCGGACTCCAAAGTGACCTAAAAATCCCTCGAGCGATCCGTGAGAGTAAGCCGATAACACCGCTTGGGAGCAACCTGCCCTCTCCACTTGTTGCAACAACTCTCTCGCCCCGATCTGCAGGCGACACTCCGTCTTTCTCTTCTCGTACTCCACGATGAACTCGGTCCCAGCCTCTTCAAATGACTCCTTTTTCCAATCAAAACCAACCTTTCGGTAGTACCCCTCCACTGGAAAATCGAAGATCGCCTCGTATCGCTCGGCCCTCAACGTAGGTAACCCACGTTTTCTTAGCTGCCCGTTCATAATTTCGCGACACAGCCAAGCGTCATCCAGCAAGGTTCCGTTCCAATCCCAAATCACATGCCGAACCTGTGTCCAATCCATTCCAGATCTTAGTGGCCACAACGCCGCCGCACGACTCTCTTTCCCATTCCACCCGCTTTTGAAACCCAGTAGGGTCATCCTATGCACCCGACTGCCGCGCATGCCGCTTACCCGGCTGGGTTTCGTTCACGGCGCGGCCTGAACTGGGTCTCCATCGGCCTCCTCTACGGCGCCTTCTACATGTGCCGCTACAACTTTCGTTTTGCTGCCCCGGGCATGATTGCCGAGTTCCACTTCACCACCTCCCAAATTACCGATATGTTGGCCATCTGGTCTCTCGCCTACGGCACCGGCCAACTCATCAACGGACTTTTGACCGACCGAATCGGCGGCCGCACCTCCCTCCTCATCGGTGCCGTTGGTACCATCGGCATCAATCTCATCTTCGGCTTCGCCTCCCTCGCCGGCACTTTCATCACCTTCTCCCTCGTCTGGCTGATGAACGGCTACTTTCAATCCTTCGGTGCACCTGGAATGGTGAAAATTAATGCAGCCTGGTTCGCTCGCCGGGAACGAGGCACTTTCTCCGGAATCTTTGGTCTCATGATACAACTCGGCCAAGTTGCCGTCAGCTTTCTGGCCCCACTTATCTTGGCCGGTTTTACCTTTTTTGCCTTTACCGTTCCGGAGGGCGAATGGCGCTGGCTCTTTCGTATCCCTCCGCTCTTCACCGCCGCCGCCGCCCTCTTCATGTACTTCGCCGCCCGACCTACCCCCGAGGAGGCTGGCTTCCCAGGAGTCATCCGAGATGAAATTGATGACTCTGCCGGCGTGACCGTCTCCCTTCTCGATTCGTTCCGCACGATCTTCACCCATCCCCTCGTCTGGTTTTATGCTGCCGCCTATGCTTGCACTGGCGCCGTTCGCTCTAGCTCCGACCAAATCGCCATCCTCTACTTTCAAGATCAGATGGGCTTCGATATGAAAACGAATATTCCGGCTGCGGCACGACGCACGCTCGAATTGATGCCCCTCGTCGCCGTGGCCGGCTCCTTCCTCGCTGGTTGGGTCTCCGATCGATTCTTCAAGGGCCACCGTTCACCCGTGGCCATGTCCCTCTACATCATCGAGGCCGTGGTCATTTCCATCGCAGCCGTCGTGCTTCTGCTCGGCCATGTTGGCCCCACCGCTGGGGGAATCCTGCTCGGATGCACCATTCTTGTCCTCATCGCCTTTACCGCCAACTCGACTCACTCGATCGTCGGCTCTGCCGCCCCCATGGATATTGGCGGAAAGAAAATGGCTGGCTTTGCCGCTGGGGTCATCGACTCCTTTCAATACTACGGTGCCGCCATCTCCCTCTCCCTGACGGGACGAGTGCTCGAAGCAACCAAAGCCCAGTACGGCTACACCTTCTGGTTTGTCATCATGGCGGGTTTCGGGGTCATGGGAGCCTTTGCCATGAATCACGTTCGCCGGCTCCAGCACTTCCACAAAAATTCACCCCACGGCGATGCCCGGATCAAAAACTGCTAATCATCCCCGGTCCCGGTCGGGCATAACCCGTAACATTCAGCCCATCGTTAACATTTTTTCTCCACCGACCGACCCGTCATCCACCCCAAGAACAAATAGCCCACCCCAACGCTGATCGCTGCATCCGCCACGTTGAAGGCAGGCCAAGACCATGCCCCGTAGTGAAAATCGAGGAAATCGAGCACATACCCCAACCGCACCCGGTCGATCAGATTTCCGACTGCCCCTCCCGCCACCAACCCCGCTACCACTTGGATCCAACGCTCCCGCCAATCCCACGTCCGTGCCATCCAGCCCGCAAAAATTAGGATCAGCAAGGCCAGAAACCCAGTCAGCAGATTGTTTCCCTGCGCCATCCCAAACGCCACCCCTGTGTTATGCACCCGTGTCAGGGAAAAAAATCCCGGAAGAATCGGAACCTCCAACCCCACTCTCATCCTTCCCTCAACGAGAAGTTTTGCCATTTGATCCACCGCCACCAAAACTAGCCCCACTGGCAAAAACCAGCCTCCTCCCAATTTCCCCTCCCTCAACTCGAACTCCCGGACAAAACCACCTCGGCACACCGCCCACATAAGTTCGGATGCTCTTTGTTTTGTCCGACCGATTCCGAGTGCTTCCAACATCGTTCACACTTCTTCCCATTCGCCGGAAAAACCGTCACCTCAACTCCTCCGCTGCCCCCCAGCACCTCAACCCCACTCACCAGACAAATCTCCTCTAGTAAATTGGCATCTTCTACGGCCAATCCTCCGCCCTTGATCTGAACCTTCGCCTCCAAGCTTTTCCCGATCTTCTTCAGCTTTCTCTGCTCCTCTAACGCCTCGTTCACCTTTCCCCGCGCCGCCAGAAGCTTCTCCCACCTCGCCGCCTCAGAATCACTCCACTGGGCTGGCATCACCGCCTCGGGAAACTTTTCCAAATGAACCGATGTGCTCTTGCCCCCAGGCATGCTTTGCCACGCCTCCTCCGCCGTGAAAGCCAAGACCGGTGCGACCAACTTCACCAATCCATCCAAAATCTCGAACATCGTCGTCTGGGCCGAACGCCGTTTGGGACTCCCCTCTGAATCGCAGTAAATTCTGTCCTTACACGCATCGACGTAAAACGCACTCAGCTCAACCGAACAAAACCGATTCAACGCATGGTACACCGCCGGAAAGTTGTAGCTTTCATACGCCTCCCTCACCGTTTTAACCAACTCAGCCATTTTCGCCAAAATATACTGGTCCAATGTCTCCCGCTCCTGCACCGCATCTTTTTTCGGATCGAATCCCGACAAATTTCCCAGCAGAATTCTCAGCGAATTCCGGATCAACCGATAACTGTCCCCCACCCTGCCAAAGATCTCGGTCGAAAACGGCACGTCCTCCTTCGCATCCTCACTCGCCACCCACAACCTCACCACATCCGCCCCATACTTCTCCACCAACTCCATCAAGGCCGGAGGTTTCCCCCTCGATTTCGACATCTTCTTTCCATCCACATCTACCACAAATCCATTCGTCAAAACCGCCTGGAAAGGGGCTTTCCCAGTCAACGCCACCGAAAGAAGGAGGCTGGACTGAAACCAG
>LIBO01000073.1 GCA_001438005.1 Verrucomicrobia subdivision 6 bacterium BACL9 MAG-120507-bin52
CACTACCGGGAGGAGCAGAGTAGGGATCTTGCGAAATCCTCTTGTAGGCCCCCGAGGGTGCTTCGGGCGCCTGACCCGCCGCATTCAACCGCGAATCATAAGCATTGCCAGGAGGCATAATGGGCCGAGCCCCAGATTGAAAATCTTTTCCCAACGGACCACTGTCTTTTGCACCCGTAAAAGAGTTAAAAGCAGGCTCAACTCGTCCGTCTCCGGAAATCATTGAACGCGGCTTCACCCCGTCCAAGCCAGTGACAGGCGGCAGCTGCTTTCCACTGACCTCATTCACGCCCGGCAAACTGCTTTGCGTCACCGCAGGATTTTGCCCCAAATCACCCTTTTTTTTCTGATCCGCTTTTTCCTTCTTCTCCAACGCTAATTTTTCTTTTTCCTCCTTAACCTTTTGTTCCTCTAAGGCAGCGGACTCCTCCTGCTTCTTTTTGGCCGCCTCTTGCAACTTCTTCATATCCTCCCCCCAATCCTTCGAGTCCGTTTTTGCCGGATCCGCCATGGGAGGACGCGGTTGGGGAATTGAACTTGTTGGACTTGGCTCCATCCCCGAAAGATCTGCCTTGGGATTCTCCCCCTCTAGTCCGGGGACTTGCACCGCTGCTTTCGCGTTCGGCAAATCTTTGACCGATGCGGGAGTCTCCCCCTCAAACTGCTGCGCCCACCCCAACCCAGACAGGGCAAAAGCAAACAAGGCGCTCCACTTCATTCGCACACGCCCAAAGTAATTCCCATCGCCTACTCGTCAATCTCGCTCCTGAAGTCCCTCCCCACTATTCTCTTATCGTGTCCCCCCCCATGGCCGCACTGCTGTCCGATCAAATTCACCGCAATGGACCCATGCGATTTGATGAGTTTATGCAAATATCTCTTTATCAGCAAGATATGGGCTACTACGCCTCAGGCCAAACCCGCCCTGGAGCCCAAGGAGATTTTCTTACCCCCGTCTCCCCTGGCCCTGTGCTCGGCCAACTCCTCGCCCTTCAAATTACCGAACTTCACTCCTTTCTTAACACCCCCCCCACTTTTCATCTCATCGAACAAGGGGCTGACCGAGCACACCTCGCCCTCGACATCCTCTCCGCCCTCTCCCAAAAGCACTCTCATCTCCTCTCCTCCCTTCACCTTCACCTGATCGAACCCTCTCCCGCACTTGCCCAAAAACAAAAAGTCACCCTCGACCCTTTCCTCTCCAAACTCTCCACCCACTGGCATCCGAATCTCGTATCTCTCCCCGCTCTCTCTGAACCCGCCTACTTTTACTCCTGTGAATTGATCGATAGCTTTCCCGTCCGCCTCATCCGCTTCAACTCCGGCCAGTGGCACGAACGTTGGGTCACCCTCAATCAAGACCACCTCGATTGGCTCGATCAGCCCGCCTCCCCCGAACTTCTTCGACAAATCCATCACTGGTCCATTCCCACCATCGAAAACTTCTGCGCCGAAATCCGACCCGCCGTTTCCCCATGGATGCAACTTCTCTCCCAAAAAATCCAACAAGGCCTCCTCCTCACCCTCGATTACGGTTTTCTTGCCCCCGACCTTTATCACCCCTCCCGATCCGCGGGCACTCTCGTCGCCCTTCGCCAACACACCCCCTCCCCCAACCCCCTCGATCTCCCAGGCGACCAAGATCTGACCGCCCACGTCAACTTCACTGAGATTATCGATGAGGGAAACCGAAGTGGCTGGCAAAGCTACGGCCCCCTGCCCTTCCTGTCCGCCCTTACCCACCAAGCAACCCCTCTCCTCCGCGACGAGCCTGCCCTCTCCGAAAAGTGGACTCGCAATTTTCAACATCTCACCCATCCCTCTTTTTTTGGCCAAACCCACTCCGCCCTCCTCCAATCCAAAAATCTCCCGCGCTCCTACCGCCCTTCCATGTTTTCCTCTTAGGCCGAGTTCGATTTTGGAGATACCTTACCTCGCTCCATCAGCTCCCTTGCCATCGCCCGAGCCGCTTTCCCCTCCCCGCCGAGCATCCGACTCAACTCCTTCTCCCGACTCTCCCCCTCCACCCGCTCGAGCCTGGCAAAGGTCCTGCCCCTCTCCACCGTCTTCGTCACGCAAAAGTGCGCATCCGCCGCCCCCGCCACCGCCGGCAAATGAGTCAAACACAGCACCTGATGCGTCTTTCCTAATCCCGCTAATCGCATCGCCACCGCTTTGGCCGTCTCCCCACCCACGTTCGCGTCCACCTCGTCGAAAATCAAAATCGGAACCTCATCCCGCTCCGCTAGAACTGTTTTAATACCCAGCATCACCCGCGCTAACTCCCCACTCGACGCAATCGCCCGCAAAGGTCTTGGCGGCTCACCCGGGTTCGGCGCAAACATCATCTCCACCGTCTCCCCACCCTCCGCTCCAGCATGTTCCGCCTTCTCCAGCACCACCTCCAACCGACTTTGCTGAAATCCCAGACCCCGCAGCTGAGCCGTCACCTCTTTGGCAAACAGGGGCGCAGCCTTTCCCCTCTCCTTCCCCAACTTCCCCACCAACACCCGATACACCTCCGTTGCTTTTTTTACCCCAGCCACCAGCTCCGCCACGGTGCCCTCCGCCTGGGCCAACTCCCCCTGCCGTTTTTTTAGGTCGGCCAACTTCGCTAAAGCCGACTCAACGCTCCCCCCATATTTTTTTCGCACACTCAAAACGCAATTCAGTCGGGCCTCCAAAGCGGCCAATCGCTCCCCATCCAGACCCACCTCCTCTGCCCTTCGCTCCCCTTCCCGCACCAACTCCCGCAAAGTCTCCACCACCATCTCATTCTTCTCCCGAAGTCCCACCGCCGCCTCGTCCAGTCGTTCCCACTCCACTAACCCCCGCTGCACTTTCCCCAGCTTCTCGAGCACATTCTCATCTCCGCTTTCCAAAAGACCACTCACTTCCCCCGCTAACTCCAAAATCCTTCGCCCATGCCCCGCCGCCGCGTGATCTCTCTCCAACTGCTCATCCTCTCCCACAACTAACTTCGCTTCTTCCAACTCCTTCACCTGATGATCAATCAACTCCTGTGTCGCTCCATCCGCCCCCGCCACCTTCGCCCGAAAAACCTCCAGCGCCTCCTCCGCCTCCTTTCGCTGACGCCACCCCTGCCGCACCTCCCCCACCAATTTCTCCAAGCCCGCAAAACTGTCCAGCGCCCCACGCTGCGCCGCCGGAGAAAGCAACGTCTGATGATCGTGCGGACCGTGCAGGTCCACCAAACGATTCCCCAACTCTTTTAACACCCCCAACGTCACCGCCGATCCATTCAGAAATTGCCGACCTGACCCCGTGATCCCAACCTGCCGCTTGATAATCAAAGTCCCCTCCCCATCCGCCTCAATTCCTTTCTCCTCTAACCACCCCCGAAATCTCTCCGCTCCACCCAACTCCCCCTCAACCACACAACCCTCCGCCCCCGTCCTAACCAACCCCCGATCCGCCCGCTCCCCCAGCAAAAGCAAAAAGGCATCCACTAAAATCGACTTCCCCGCCCCCGTCTCCCCCGTCAAAGCATTAAACCCCTTCCCCAACTCCCAGCTCAACTCCTCCACCACCGCCAGATTCTGAATCCTTAATCGCCTCAACATAACCCCCAAATACATAGCAGAAGAATTTGCGAAGATAGGGAAAATCTTGCCCTTGGATCACCCTGCCCGCACCCCAAAGGAAAGTCGCCACTTGGCCCTCCCCTCGCTATCAAAATCTATGCGTCTGACCTTTCTCGGCACCGGAACTTCCCAAGGCGTTCCCCTTCTCACCTGCTCCTGCCGCGTTTGCACCTCCCCCGACCCTCGCGACCGCCGCTTTCGCTCCTCCGTTTGGATCGAAGACGGCCCTCTGAGCATCGTCATCGATACCTCTCCCGATTTTCGCTCCCAAGCCCTCCGCGCCGCCATTTCCCGTCTCGATGCCGTCCTCTACACCCACAGCCACGCCGATCATATCGCCGGCTTTGATGATCTCCGCTCTTACTCCGTTAAAAACGGAAACCGCATCCCCATCTATGCCGATCCCTTTACTCTCTCCCGCCTCGAAAAAGCTTTCGATTACGCCTTCAACCTCAAAAACCGTAGCCCCGCTTACGTTTGCCCTGAACCGCACACCATCACTGGACCCTTCACCCTGAGTTCGCTCACCTTTATCCCACTTCCCGTCCCTCACGGCTCCATCACCACCACCGGATTTCGTATTGATCTTCATGGAAAACCCCAGATCGCCTACCTGCCCGACTGCGCCGCCGTGCCATCCCCCATCCGCAATCTCATTCGCAACATTCCCATCCTCATCATCGATGGGTTGCGCGAAGACCCGCACCCCACCCACCTCACCATATCCCAAGCCATCGAGATTTCCCAAGATGTTCTGGCTGGCCAAACCTGGCTGACCCACCTGACCCATCAGACCCTCCACGCCGAACGCGACGCCACCCTCCCCCCACCCGTCCGCCTCGCCTACGATAATCTCCAACTCACCTTGTGACCTTCACTCCAAAACCTTTTTCCCCTACTCTCGGATCTATGTTGGCTCGTTCGACGCGGTATTGGGTTCTTCTCCTTGCCCTCTGGCAGGTGGGACAGGCAGAAAATCTCCCCCTTGCACCATCCCTGGGGCCCGACTTATCCGCCCACACCGTCGTCGTCTTTAACCGTGCTGATCCCGACTCTCAATCCTTGGCCGAAACCTATGCCAAAGCCCGCTCCATCCCCCCGGACCGAATCCTCGGAATCGACTGTCCAATTACCGAAGAAATTACCCGGGTCGAATTCGAAACGAAGATTCGGCAACCCCTAGACGAAATCTTTGTCGCCCGTGGTTGGTTGAAACGTAGCGAAACTATTCTCCCCAACCCCATTCTCGGGTTGGCCGAGAACTTGCCCGTGCAACAGGCACAGGAAAACCCCATCTGGATCATGGTTCTGATTCGGGGCATCCCTTTGAAAATCGCCGAGGATACCACCGTCCTTCCTCCCGATGCGCTCATGGCCCAGCTCCGCCCCAACGCCGCCGCGGTGGATTCGGAACTCGCCCTCCTTCCCCTTCGGGGTCTGCCCACCTACGGCCTAGTCTCCAACCCCTACTTTGCCGACAAACGAATTCGTCCCTTCACCCAGTTTTTTGCCAACTACCTCATCATGGTTTGCCGACTGGACGCCCCGACCCCCGAGATCGTCCGCCGGATGATTCAGGATGCGGTCGAAATAGAGAAGACCGAGCTCACCGGGCGCGCCTTTTTCGATATCCGCACCATCGAGAAGAAAGATGACCCCTACCGCATGGGAGATGATTGGATCGAGCAAGCCTCCGTCCTCTTTCAAGCCCGAGGCTTCGATATCGAGATCGATCGCAAACCTGAAGTCGCTTCGAAGTGGATCCCTTGGGATCAAATCGCCTTCTACGCTGGCTGGTATACTTGGAATTTTGAGGGGCCGTTCGAGCTACCCACCACCCGCTTCCGCAAAGGGGCCATCGCCTACCACATTCACTCTTTCAGCGCCGATACCGTCCGCTCCGAAACCAAAAATTGGGTCGGCCCGCTCCTCTCCCACGGAGTCACCGCCACCATGGGCGCCGTCTACGAA
>LIBO01000074.1 GCA_001438005.1 Verrucomicrobia subdivision 6 bacterium BACL9 MAG-120507-bin52
TTTATCCATGGAGACGAAGGGGCGAAGGAGTTGGATGTGAGCGTAGGTTCCCGTTCCCATGGCTTGGGCCATTGGCTTGAGGAAATCCTCTCGGCAGTCGGGATAGATGGTGTGATCGCCCGCGTGCGCGGCAATGGCGATGGCCTCGGCCCCCAAACTTTCGGCGTAACCAGTCCCGAGGGATAGAAAGACACCGTTGCGAAAAGGGACAACGGTTTTTTTCATCGACTGCTCTTCGTAGTGGCCGTCAGGGATTTTTCCGCCTGATTTTAGAAGGTCGGATTTAAAGGCGTCGGCCATAAAGTTAAGAGAGACGATGCGGTTGGGGATACGAAGGGAGCGGCACTGATCGGCGGCGCAGGGGAGTTCGCGAGAATTGTGTTTGGCTCCGTAGTCGAAGCTGAGGGCAGCGACCACCTTTTCGGTGGCGGCCATATGGTGGAGAGCGGTGACCGAATCAAGGCCACCCGAGAGAAGGACGACCACCTTCACGGAAAGAAGGGGTTGTGGGCGAGCTCGTGAGCCACGTTGGTGATGGGTCCGTGGCCAGGAAGGAGAATGGTTTCCGGGGGTAGGGTGAGGACGCCCGCACGGATCGCCTCAAGAGCGGGGCGGTAGCGGGAGCGGATGCCTCCGATCGATCCGGCAAAGATCACGTCTCCGACCACGGCCACTGGTGTTTCGAGGCCTTCGATTTCATAAACGGTTCCACCGACGGAGTGGCCGGGAACGGTGTGGGCGGTGATGGTGAGACCGCCCACTTTAAATTTTTTGGCGTTGGAGACAGACTCGCAACCCTCGACCGGTTCAGCCTCTGGGGCAAAAGCAGGGGCTTTGGTCTTTTCGCGAATGCGGTCGAGTTCGAGAATATGATCCCCGTGGGCGTGGGTAAGAAGAATTTCTTTCAGTTCTAGCTTATGGCGGGTCAAAGCGGCAAAGAGGGGATCGGCATCGGTTCCCGCATCGAAAGCAACCGCTTGGAGGGATTTCGGATCCCAGACGAGATAGTGATTCACGGTCATTTCGGCGAAAGGGGTGGTAAACATACATACGGTTGGCGGCAAGGCGATGGCGGGGGCAGACCAGTCTTCATTGGCGAGGGCAATGACCGATTCGGGACGGAGCCCGAGGGATTGAGCGACTCGCTCGATCGCGGTGGGCTCGCGCCGACCCGCCCGTAGATTGTTCAGGTCAGGCACAGCGATTCCGGCGAGTTTCACAAGATCGCGATCGGTCATGCCCTGAGCTTTTTGGGCTTTGAGCAGGACGTCGAGGTGGGTGTCTTCGGGCTTCATGGGAGAAGCTGGGCAATTTGGCGAATGGTGCTCGTTTCGGGAACGGCCGTTTCCGTGATTTGAGCCGGCGGGGAGGGGAGATCGAACCAGGAGCGACACCCAGAAAGGGCGGGGGTGTGGGGCAGTTGCCAGATTGGGCTTAAGGCAAAGGCCCGGATGTGGGCGAAGTGAAGCAGGTGTTCATTTCGGGAATCGAAGTGTTCCCGAATGGTCGGCGGGTGGTAGGCGGTGAGGGGGAGAATCTTTTCGATGTGGGACCAGTCGAGCAGGTCGCCCGCACGGATGATCTCCACCCGCAGGGAAATAGAGAAGTCGGGGGTGACACTTTTCGAACCCTTTTCGTGATAAAGAGTAGGGAGAAGATAGAAGGATTTGGCTTGGAAGACGCTTTCGGCGGTGGATTCGCGCAGGCCGGCCTTTCGCAAAAGAACGGATTGCCGACCCGAGGCGATGGCCTGGCAAACGGAGGAAAGCTCTTTGAATCCTTGGGTCATGGGCGTCGAACTTGGGAAACAATAAGTGGATAATTTTTGGCAAGGTAGTAGAGGCCGGAGATTGCCGTGATGAGAGCGGTGAGGATAACGGCAACATCCAGCAGGATGCGGCCGGCGGCTAGCGCTGGATCGATTGCGAGAAGAAGGAGAGCCAGAATCGCCGTAACCATCTGAGTAATGGTTTTGTGCTTTCCCACTTTTTCCGCGGAAAGAACTATCCCCTTTTGACCGGCGACAAGGCGTATCCCGGTAATGAGAAACTCTCGTGCCACGACCAGGGAGACAAACCAGACGGGAAGAAGGCCGGCGCCGAGAAGTCCGATAAAGGCAACGGCGACGAGGAGTTTGTCGGCGAGGGGATCGAAGAGACGACCAAAGTCGGACTCAATTTTCCAGAGGCGGGCGAGGTGGCCGTCGAGCCAATCGGTGAGAGCCGCAGCCACAAAAAGAGTCAGAGCAAGCCATGCCGTCCAAAGAGGGACAGGGGGATGGGCACAGGCTTGCAGAAGAATGAGGAGGACAAAGGCCGTCACGACGCGTGCCATCGTGAGCCAATCGGGGAGAGTCATACGAGATCATTTAAGTGGAAGAGGAGGTAGAAGTAAACGAAGGGTTGAAATAAGGGAAAACAGGAGTTGGTGCTCGTTGATACAACCCAAAGCCTGTGCAAAGGGCTGAAGCATTCTTGACAATATGCATCCATATATTATATCTACTTCATGCATAGGACAACGATTCTCCTGCCTGATTTGGTACGTAAAGCGGCGCAGGGGGAGGCGCGGGCAAGGGGGATATCGCTCGGGGAGTTGATTCGGCGGAAGCTCGTGGAAGGGGTGAAGGAGAGGGAGGCGAAGGAGCCTGTATTTTTTCGGCGGGAAAGTTGGAAGGGTAACACGCCGGCGGATCTGTCGAAAAACCACGACACTTACCTTTACGGAAGTTGAAAAAAGTTTTTGTCGATACGGGGGCTTTTTTGGCCAAAGAGCTTACTTCGGACCAGTACCATTCGGAGGCGAAGGAGTGTTGGCGGAGGTTGGTGCAGCGGGGAGTGCTTTTCTACTCAACGGAGCATGTGCTGGATGAAACGATGACGCTACTGGCTCGGCGGACTCACGCGTCTTGGGCGGCGGAATGGGGTCGGGATGTGCTATCCGCCGGATTTCACTGGCTGGCGGCAAAACCGAAGGATTGGGTGGAGTCGATGGAGTTGATGCGAAAATACGCGGATCAAGCGGTGTCCTATACGGATTGCCTGTCCTTTGCTTTGATGAGGGGGGAAGGAATTCGGGACTGTTTTACCTACGACAGACATTTTCAAGCTGCCGGCTTTCGGGTGGTGAGTTGAGAGGGGGTCACCGACGACCCCAACTTTGAAGAAGGGATCTAGGCGATCAGGTCGTAGATTTTGTGGCCCGTGATGGTGACTTCGGCAAACTCGCCCGGGGTAAGCGGTTTTTGGAGGAGAACTTTGCCGTCCACGTCGGGGGCATCGGCTTCGGTGCGGGCGGTCTCGGGGGTGTCGACCAGAACCCGGAGTTTTTTTCCAACAAAGGAAGCGGCCCGCTCAGTGGCGACTTTCTGTTGGGCAGCCATGGCTTTTCGATAGCGGGATTTTTTGGTGGAAGCAGAAATCTGGCCCTCCATTTTTGAGGCTCGGCTGCCTGATTCCTGCGAGTAGGTGAAGACGCCCATTCGATCGAACTTGGCGCTTTGAATGAAGCCAAGGAGAGTATCGAATTGCGCATCGGTCTCACCCGGGAAGCCGACGATAAAAGTGGTGCGGATGGCTAAGCCGGGGATTCCAGCCCGAAGGCGAGAAACGAGGTCGCGAAGGTGGGCTTCGGAAGTTTCGCGGCGCATATCTTTGAGCATTCCCTCTTCCACGTGCTGCAGGGGCATGTCGACGTATCGGGCCACTTTCGGCAGGCGGGCGATGGCGGAAATGAGTTCATCCGACCAGTGGGCGGGGTGGGTGTAGAGCAGACGGATCCAGAAGTCGCCCTTCACGGAGGAGAGGGCTTCGAGGAGGTCGATGAGATTTTCGCCTCGGGCGGAGGTGACCTGAGCTCGAGGACCGCGGCCTTCCGTCCACCGATCCATCCCGAAGTAGGTGGTGTCTTGGGAAATCAGCAGCAGTTCCTTGACTCCTTCGGAAACGAGTTGCTCTGCCTCGCGACGAATCGATTCGATGGTGCGACTACGATGTTTCCCGCGCATTTGGGGGATGACACAAAAGGAGCAGGGATGGTTGCAACCCTCCGCGATTTTCACATAGGCGAAGTGCTTTGGGGTGAGGCGCCAGCGGGGGGTGTTAAAATCGGGAATGTAAACGGGGAGGTGATCGGGGACGAGGTCCTCGGGGGGTGTGCCGGGGGTGCGGGCGAGGACGCGACGAACGACGGGGGCGACCTCCTCCAACTGGTCGAGGCCGATGAAGGCGTCGACTTCCTTAAGTTCGCCGGTGAGTTCAGAGGAAAAACGTTGGGACATGCAGCCGGCGACGATGAGGCGCTGATCGGCGTGGCGACGATGAAGTCCGCGATCGCGATGGGCCTCGAGAATGGCGGTGATACTTTCAGTTTTGGCGGAGTCGATAAACGCGCAGGTGTTGACGATCAGGACATCGGCCTCAGCCGAGTTGGCGGTGAGGTCCATTCCAGCGGAGCGCAGATGACCCAGCATGATTTCGGAGTCGACGAGATTTTTCGCGCATCCTAACGAGATGAGACCGACTTTGGTGGCCATACGAAGGCGGAGGGGTGTGGGGACAGCCCGTTAGCGGCTGGCAGGGAGACGGAAGGTTTGCGGGCCGGGCTTTTCGTAAGGGCCGAAGTTCGAATTGTTAAAAATGATTTCGGCATCCGCCGCCTGACGCGTGGTCACGATGAAAGCATCTCCCGACCAGGCGGGGTCGTCCGTGGCGGGGACCACATCGTCCTCATCGATGGTGTCCTCGAATAGTTGCACCTCTTTGCCATCCTGAATGGCGACGATGCGGACCCAGGTATCATTCTTTGCCTTGATGCGGAGTTGATGGGGGGTGGCGGGTTTTGGTGGGGGATTATTTTCGGAGGTCTGAACCATCGGCAAAGAGGAGAGCGGTTTGCCCTCCTTGGCCGGGGTGGCGGTGCGGATGGGTTGACCTTCGGGACTCGAATCGGGGACGGCTGATTTTTCGACGGCGCCGATCGGCGCGAGGGAGGATGGGTCTTGGGGGGATTTGACGGGCCAGACCCGGTACAGCTGGACGCCGACGACGCTGACGATAAAGACGCCGACAAGAGTGAGGACCCCTAAACCGACTCCGCGAGAGGTGAGGACGGGCTCCGAGGCGCGGGTAGGGAGGGCTTCCAGCATTTCGGGGCGAAGATCGAGAATGGAGTCTTCGGAGCTATGGAGGGGTTGGAATTCGCGGAGAATCTTTTTGGGATCGAGGCCGAGATCGCGGGAGTAGATTTTGAGAAATCCGCGGGCATAGGCGAGACTCGGGAATTGATCGAATTCTCCCGCCTCCAAACGGCGAATTACGTTGAGGTGAAGGCGGGTACGGGCGGCGGCTTCCTCGATGGTCCAACCGAGGCGAAGGCGGGCAACACTCAGTTGCGAACCCACCGGGTCGGAAGATTTCTCCAATTCAACCGTGGTTGAGCTTTTTTTCTTCATAATTGGACGTTATCGAGATCGACCAAGATCTCTCGATCTTTGGCACCATCGCGAGGTCCAATAATACCGCGTGTCTCAAATTGATCAATCACCCATGC
>LIBO01000075.1 GCA_001438005.1 Verrucomicrobia subdivision 6 bacterium BACL9 MAG-120507-bin52
ACCACCCCGATAACTGACAGATACTGAATATTGGCCTTAATCCCGTTTAACTCCTTCGCGGTCGTGTCCCCCACCGCCTGCTCCACCGCGTCACGACCCCGCCCTAAACGATCGATTCCGGCCAGCATGATACGGCTCAGATAGCATGGGTTCGCCGCACATACTTGATACGCCAAAGGATAATTTCCAGATACGATCGCATCCTTCAACTGAGCCAAGACCGCCGCCGGAGCCAGCCTGCCTAAACGGATTTTGATAAAAGCCTCGATCGTAAAAGCCATGATGAGAATCGAGGCGATCAGCAAAATCCACATCACGATTCCACCTTCGTGGAAAATTTGCCAAGCCGTCTTGGCGGGCTTACCGGCCTCGGCTTCGTTCGCCATGAGGGCGGGAACAAATAAAAACGCGGTCAATAGAAGAGTCTGAATTTTTGCCCATCGATAATTTTTCATTTAGATAGCCTATTCAAAGGAGCTATTCGGTGACGAGGTCTTTATTTGCTTTGCGCAGCCCCTCCGCTCTCTCCTCCGCCCGCTGTCCCAGCGAAGGGGGCTCAGGGTAAAGGGTGGCCACCCTCAAATAATCCTCTAACGCCTTCTTCGCGTCTCCCTTTTTTTCATACGCCCCCCCGCGGGCGAAGTAGTACTCCGCCAAAGCTTCTCGATCCGCACGAAGAGGTCTTAGGCCCTCTTTCAACTGACCCTCTAACTCCTTCAGTTTTTCGAGCAACACACCCGCATCCCGATTCTGGGTGGCCTCTGCCAGGCCCACGGAGGCGCGCAAGGCCGCCGGGCCTTGCGCATAAAACTTTTTCATCTTTCCAAAGTGGGTTTCCGCGTCGGCCACTTTTCCCAACGCCAGATAGGCTTGCCCCAACCCCCCCGCGCACTCCAGCACCCACGGAGAGTCCACTCCCATCAGTGCTTCCACCGATGGTTTCCAGCGATTCACCACCTCCTCCCAATTTCCCTTGGCGAAAGCTTGTCTCCCCTCCGCCACCCCAGGCCGCTCCTCCAAATTCACCTCCGCCAAATCGGAAGAGGGATAACCCAATGTCCCTTGGGCAAATTTAAAGGTTAAAGTCATCGACCCTTCATCAAACTTAACCGCTTGCCCCTGCAAAACCTCCCCATTCTTCAGCCGGATCCGGTCCTCCCCGATAGCCCCAACAGCCAAAATGAAGAGAAATGAGAAGAGCGATACGAAATAGATCATCGGCACTATGATTTTGCGCTTCCCTCCTACCCCCCTAGCAAGCCAAAAAGGAGGATGATTACTTTCCTCCATGATAAGTTAAAAGGTCTTCTCCTGCTTCTTCTCGCCATTGTGGGTGTCTCCTTCATTTTTTTCGGGAACTGGACTCCGCAAGGTGGCATGGACCCTGCCTCCCAAGTTTTAGGTAAGGTCAACGGCAAATCGCTTAATTTAAACGAATTCGTGGCGGCGCAACGGCAGGCCCTGCTGGAGATCACCCTTCAGACCGGTCGAATCCCCTCCGCCGAGCAAAACGATTTTCTCAACTTTCAAACGTGGATTCGCCTTCTGCAAGTCCAAGCCGCCGATCGAGCGCAAATCGATGCTCAACCCGCCGAAATCATCGAAGCCATTCAAAAGAATCCCCTTTTTCAAAAAGACAACGAGTACGACCCTGAGCTTTTTCAACGCTTCAACGCCAACTTTCTCTCGCCCCAAGGCTTTAGCGGGGAGCGCTTCAATCAAGCCGTTCTCGACTCCATCCGCACCGACACCCTTCTGCGTGCTCTCGCCTCGACCGCTTTCGTTTTGCCTGAAGAATCGGAAAAACGCCTCCAGCGCCTTTTCGGACCCGTCCGCGCCCAGGTCGTTCGCTGGAATCCGTCCAAAATCACCCCGCCCGAACCGAAACCGGAGGATTTAGAGAGTTTCTATAAAGCCAACCCGAAGGAATTTGAAATTCCCGCCCGCCGAACCGTCGATGTCGTGGAATTTGTTGCCTCTGGCACATCCGAAGAGGCGCGAACCAAAGCCGGCGAGACCGCTTTTACTTTTACCTCCCAATTCTTCAATCTAGCCGAAGGAGTTGATCGCCCCTCCTTTACCAACCGAGCCTCGGCCGCAAAATTAACTGTCCGCACCCACGGCCCATTCACCGCCACCGAAACTCCTTTTCCGGGTGAGAGCGATGCAAAACTTACCGCCGCCGCTTTCGCCCTCTCCCCTGAGGAACCCGTCAGTGACTACCTGCCCTCAAAAAAAGGGTTCCTCGTGCTCCACTTGCGCGAGGAGCAACCCGGCCGCCTCCGGCCGCTATCCGAAATTACCTCCGAAGTCCGGGCTCGGTGGCAAGAGCAGGCTCGACTGCAAATGGCGATGCAGATGGCGCAATCCTTCGGTCAAAAAGCCAATGCCGCTCTCCCCCAAGGGCAGAAGTGGGAGGAGATCGTAAAATCGTATGGGCTGACCTCCGCCGCTCTCCCCACCTTTTCTCCCGCAGAGGAAAAGCCTCTCACCTTTCCTGATGCGGACCGCATCCGCTCGATCGTCACCCAGCTCGAGCCCGGACGGGTGAGCTCCCCCATCCGCACCCAGAAAGATTTTCTCGTGGTCTATCTCAGCCAAAGAGACGCCGCCCCGGCCACCGCGATCAGCACAACCCTACCGAGGATTTCCGCCCAGCTCCTCAACCAACGCCGCGGAGAAATCATTCGCGACTGGCTCGCCGGGCAAGCCGCTCTTCCTGAAAATCAGCTGCCTCCCGAAGTTCTGTCCCAACTCCGCGGCTCGCTCTGATTCCGCTTCCCCCACGCCGATCCCAACCCTCCATGGTTACCTTTACCAACTTGACCCGCGCTCCTGAAATTGGAGCAAACTCCTACCTTCTCCGCTCCGGTGATCACTCCGTTCTTCTCGATGCTGGGATGCATCCTCGGCTCGATGGTTGGGACGCGACTCCCCTCCTCGATCAGATTCCCGAGGATTTGGACGCCATTCTCGTTTCCCACGCCCACCACGATCACATCGGATCCCTCCCCTTAGTCACCGCCGCACACCTCGGTGCAAAAGTCCTCATGACCTCTGGCACCGCCGCCCTTATCGAGCCTCTTTTGCACAACTCAGTCAACGTCATGACCCGCCAACGCCGGGAACTGGGCCGGACCGATTACCCGCTTTATACTCATCGAGGCGTGGATGACAGCGCGGTGATATGGGAACTGGCCAATCTGAACCGACCCATCCAAATCGACTCTTCCGAATTCGAATTCGTGCTCCACGATGCCGGCCACGTTGCGGGATCGGTCATGACTGAAATCCGGACCGATAACCATCGGGCTCTCTACACCGGCGACTTCAATCTTCAGCGCCAAACCCTCATGCTTCCCTGCCAACACCCGTCCGGGCCCTTCGATACTTTGATCATGGAAACGACGCGGGGCGCTCAAGCCGCCGTTCCTGGCCAAGATCGGGCTTTTTTTGAGGAAGCTCTTCTTGCGGGCATTCGCCAGACCTTCGAGCGGGGAGGCGCGGTCCTCATTCCTGTTTTTGCCATGGGCAAAACCCAAGAAGTGCTCGCCCTGCTTCATCACGCTCGCTTGGAGGGTAAAATCCCCAAAGCCCCCATCTATATCGGGGGACTCGGTCGCGCGATGACCGAAGTCTACGACCGGCAACGCACCCTCAACCCCCGCCAGCATGGAAACCTTCGCCTCATTCCTGAGGCTCAGCCGGAGACGTTCGACCCCCGACGCCTGCCCAACTTACGGCTTCGCGGCGGCCACATCTATCTGCTGAGCTCAGGAATGATGACTGCCAATACCACCAGTCACACCATCGCGAGGCTCTTCTTTCCGCGCGAACACGACTCCATCTTTTTTGTCGGTTACACGGACCCCTCCTCCCCGTCCGGACTTCTGCGCCAAGCCGGGCAAGGGGGTGCCGTCGACTGGGGCGATACCGCTGCCGTACCCGTCCGATGCGAGGTTCGTTACTTCGACCTCACCGCCCACGCCACCCGCGAGGATATCCTTCGCTGGGCCTGTGATGAAATTCAACCCTCCCGCGTCCTCTTGGTTCACGGGGATCCCGATGCCCAAGCATGGTTTGCCGCACAGATTGCCCAGCAGCGTCCTAAAACCGAAGTCGTGCAACCCCCACCCGGGCAACCCATCCCTCTTTTTCAGGATCTTTCCTAGTTTCACTTTCCGCTTATTCCTTGCATTCTTAGACAATGTCCACCCGAATCCTCGACGGGGAGGCGTTTGCCTCTCAGATCCATCGCGAAACAGCCAGTCGCGTCGTCGCTTTGTCAAAACGAGGCATTACCCCTCGACTCGTCTTTATTCGGGTGGGGGAAGATCCTGCCTCCCGCGCCTACGTTTCCCGCAAAGAAACACGGGCGAAGGAGGTCGGCCTTACGAGCGAAACTATCGTTCTTCCCGAAACCATTACTCTTGCCCAATTGCTCGCCCAGATCGATGCCCTGAATGCGGATCCCAAGGTTCATGGCATCCTGATCCAATCTCCCCTCCCCTCTGCCCTACCCAACGAGCAAGTGTATGCCCGCGTATCCCCCGCCAAGGATGTGGACGGCTTCCACCCGGTGAACTTCGGTAAGCTTCTTCTCGGGGATCCCACCGGCTTTCTTCCCTGCACCCCCGCGGGAATCATGGAAATTCTTCGCCTTGGCAAAATTCCCACACGTGGAAAGCACGCCGTCGTCGTCGGTCGTGGTCAAATCGTGGGTCGTCCACTCGCCGTCCTTCTCGCTCGCAAGTCCACCCACGCTGATTGCACCGTGACCCTCGCCCACTCGAGCACCCCCAACCTCCCCTCGATCACCCGCCAAGCCGATATTTTGATCGGCGCACTCGGACGCCCTCTTTTCCTCACCCAGGAACATGTCCAGCCGGGCGCCACCGTCATCGATGTGGGGGTCAATCGTATTCCCGACACCTCCTCCCCTCGCGGATACCGTTTGGTGGGGGATGTGGATTTTGCCTCCGTCCAGCCAGTGGCCGGAGCCATTACCCCCAACCCAGGTGGCGTCGGTCCGATGACCATTGCACTTCTCCTTTCCAATACCCTCCGAGCCGCCGAGGATACTGTCTCATGAATACTCTTCGCGCGGACGGGCGTTCCGCATCTGATCTCCGCCCTCTCTCTTGTACTTGGGACATTGCCCCCCAAGCGGTCGGATCCGTTCTTCTGAAGTGCGGAAAAACAGAAGTGATCTGCACCGCCAGCGTGGATGAGGCTGTGCCCCGCTGGATGAAGGAGCAAAATGTCGTTGGGGGATGGCTCACGGCAGAGTACTCCATGCTTCCCGCCTCCACTTCTAGCCGTAAAGCTCGTGACTCCTCTCGCGGCAAAGTCGATGGCCGCTCGACCGAAATACAGCGTCTCTTGGGCCGAAGTCTGCGCGCGGTCACCGACCTATCTTCGCTGGGGCCTCGAAGTCTCTGGATCGACTGTGATGTTCTCTCGGCCGATGGTGGCACCCGCACCACCGCCATCACGGGGGCCTGCCTCGCCCTGCGACGTGCGATCGAGCGGCTCCAGCT
>LIBO01000076.1 GCA_001438005.1 Verrucomicrobia subdivision 6 bacterium BACL9 MAG-120507-bin52
CTGGCAACACGGAATACGGCGCATTGCGACTTCAGGGCAACTGGAGTGGATCCGGAAAAATCATCAAGCGTGGTCCGGGCATTGCGGGTATCACTGGCGGAGGAAAGACTTTCTCAGGGGATATTGTGGTGGAGCAGGGTGTTCTAACCTTTAGCGAGCCTGCCATTACCGGAAATAACGTGACCAACTATACGGTGCAAAGTGGTGGCCAATTAAGACTTAGCTCCTCTGGAAATCCACGTAACTATCTTTTGAAGGGACCCCTCCTTCTTGCGGGCTTAGGTCGAAGCGGTGTTTCGGACAACGAAAATCAGGGAGTACTGGGGGCACTTAGGTTGGAAATCGGCAGCAGCGGAACAGTGGCAGTGTTGACCAACCGCGTAGAGCTGACGGCCAACGCGGACATTCACGTATCGGCCACGAATACGATCAGTCTTTTAGGGGAATTGACAGGAAGTGATGTGTTGACCAAGTCAGGAGGGGGAACTCTTTCACTCGGGACCAACACAACAACATTTTCGGGGAGTATCCAGGTGAATCGAGGGATTTTAAATTTGGATGGGGTTCAACTCACCAATCTCCTGTCCATGAACCTTGCGAATGAGACCACTTTAATGGGAAGGGGGACAATTTCTGGAGGGGTTATCCTCCAGGCAGGTGCTGTTTTGGAGAGCAACCAAGGAGCCACTCCAGGTTCAGCCCCTCTCGCCGTGGGCGGATTTGTGGTCCAAGGGCCTTCTATTCTCAATCTAAAGTTTGTCGGAACACCGACATCGGGTCTTTATCCAGTCCTGACATGTGCTTCGGGGATTGAGGGTTTGTCTTCTCTGACTTTGATGGGTGTTCCCCTTGGCCTGAGTGCAAGTTTGATTCAGCAGGGAAATACCGTTTCCGCTATTCTTTCTTCCTCCTCCTCTGAAGCGTGGTTATTGAAAAACTCCTTGCCTTTGGATGGTTTGGGGGCGGGAGATTGGTCGGGAGACCTCGACGGGAATGGGCTCTCTTTAATGGAGGAGTATTTCTTTGGAGTTACCCCGGCAACTCCTGTCTCGGGTTCAGCCCTGCTTCAATCAGAGATCCAGCCCGCAGGACCCACCCTTTCGGTTCTTTATCGTAAGAACAAGGCGGCAACAGATTTAATCGGAACTGCTGTTTGGAGTGATACTCTTGAGTCGGCGAGCTGGTCATCCTCGGGAATTACAGATATTCAGGTTCAAAATGATCTGGACTATGAGACGCGGCGAGCCTCTATTCCAATTCTCCCTGGAGAGAGCAGAAAATTCATGAGAATCAAAATCGAAAAGCCCTAGTCCTGTAGGGGCATGGAGGTTTGTGATCAAGAAACGCCCTTGTTAGAGGCCAGAGAGAAGGGAAGTTGCTTGCGGGTTAATTCATGTCTGCCATGTGGCACGAAACCTGCTAATCAATGACATGTCGAAAGCCCAACCAAAAAGAGGAAAAAGGGTCTCTCTTCTTGCCGGGTTGGCCGAGTACGGTCCGGCAAAAGCTTTCGATGAGATGGCGGAAGGGAGGGGCAAGATTCGCTGCGTGTATGAAGGATTGAGGGATTCTCTCCAGTTGGTAGACCCGGTTCGCTTGGCTCAGGGGCGAGCTTCTTTGGAAGCCTCTTTTCTACGCCGCGGAATCACCTTCACCGTTTACAACGACCCACACGGCACCGAGCGAATATTTCCCTTTGATCCTTTGCCACGGCTGATTCCG
Organism: Verrucomicrobia subdivision 6 bacterium BACL9 MAG-120507-bin52; assembly: GCA_001438005.1. GTDB lineage: Bacteria > Verrucomicrobiota > Verrucomicrobiia > Methylacidiphilales > Verrucolacustridaceae > Verrucolacustris. The sequence continues at coordinate 1,723 of LIBO01000076.1, forward strand.
GTTCAGGAGTGGGCAAGAATTGAAAAAGGTTTGGTGCAAAGGGTGACGGCTCTGAACCTTTTTCTGCAAGACGTGTACGGAGCACAAAAAATCTTACAGGAAAAGTGGATTCCAGCGGAGGTGATTCAATCCGCCAAGCATCTCCGAAGGGAGGCAGCGGGGTTAAAAGTGCCCCATGGGGTTTATATCCATATTTGCGGGACCGACTTGATCCGAGGAAAGGGTGGGGAGTATATGGTTTTGGAGGACAACGGCCGCTGCCCCTCTGGGGTCAGTTATGTTTTAGAGAATCGGCGTGCCCTCAAGCAGGCGTTTCCCGAGTGGTTCCGAAATCAATCGGTACGCTCCGTGGATCATTATGGGGCGGATCTCTTGGAAACGTTACGAGAAATTTCTCCTCGCCAAGAGGGAGAGCCTGTCGTGGTGTTGCTGACTCCTGGACCCATGAACAGCGCCTATTTTGAGCACTCGTTCCTCGCGCGTCTGATGGGGATCGAGCTGGTGCAGGGATGCGACCTGTTTGTCGAGGGGCAAAAAGTGATGATGCGTACGACGCGTGGACCGCGTCAGGTGGATGTGATTTACCGAAGAATCGACGATGATTTTCTGGATCCGTTGGCGTTTCGGAAAGATTCGGTTCTGGGAGTGCCGGGCCTACTGCGGGTGGTGCGAGCGGGTCATGTAGCCTTAGCCAATGCCATTGGCACCGGAGTCGCGGATGATAAGGCGCTGTATGCGTATGTCCCCCAACTGATCCGCTACTATCTGGGCGAAGAAGCTCTTTTGCCCAATGTGCCGACGCATCTGGCCTCCAATCCCAAAGACCTCAAATATATTCTCCAGAATATGGCGCGACTGGTAGTGAAGCCGACCAATGAGTCGGGCGGGTACGGAATCTTGATCGGACCTAGGGCAACGAAAAAGCAGATTGCGGACTTTCGACAGCGAGTACGAAAGGATCCGCGTAACTACATCGCCCAGCCGGTCATTGCTTTATCAACCCATCCCACCCTTTGTGACAATCGGGTGGAGCCCCGGCACATCGATTTACGACCTTTTGTCCTGACGGGAAAAAAAACCAGAGTGTTGCCCGGAGGGTTAACAAGGGTGGCACTGAGGAAGGGTTCCTTGGTGGTCAATTCATCTCAGGGGGGCGGCAGTAAAGACACCTGGGTGCTGGATTCTTAGCGATGCTTTCTCGAGTCGCGGATGGGCTTTTTTGGATTAGTCGATACGTCGAACGAGCGGAAAATCTGGCACGGATTGCGGATGTTTATTTGCAAGCCGAGCTGGATGTCACAGGGGGAACGAGGGTCGATTGGTCTGCGATTCTCCAAGCCAGTGGAGCCGAAGACGACTTTGTGCCGACAGGGTTGAACCCTTCGGCCGTTACAGTCACGCAATTTCTGACATTTCAGGAATCGAACCCTAACTCGATCCAAGCCTGCTTGGGTCAGGCAAGAGAGAACGCCCGAATGATCCGCGATCAGCTGACCACGGAGATGTGGGAGGAACTGAATCGTGCTTGGCTGGAGCTTTGTGGGCCGGCGGGAAAAAAGCAGCGGCAGAGTGAGCTGACTGGGTATTATCGTGAAGTTCGGAGGGCGTCGCATCTTTTTCGTGGGACGACGGGCTCGACCCTTTCGGACGGGGACGGGAGAGATTTTATTGATTTAGGGATGTATTTGGAGCGGGCGGATGCCACTTCGAGAATGATGGAGGCACACATTTTGCAACGAGGGGATCATCGGAATGAGGAGCGGTGGGCGGTTTTATTGAGAAGTTGTAGTGCGCGGGAGACCTATCGAGTGGTGCACCAGGGACCATTAGAGGCGAATGGGGTCTTGGGATATCTGATTCAAGATTCCGCATTCCCGCGAAGCCTCAACCACGGACTGATTCAGGCAGGTCAGATTGCGGAGCGTTTGGCTAAGCCGAAAGATCGAGATAAAGTGGAATCGTTGATTTCCCAAATTCGGGATCGATTACCTCTCGCCCCGCTGGGTGAAGATGCGGGGGAGTCGCTGGCCAAGTTTCTGGACAGCTGGCAGGAGGAGCTTCAGCGTCTGGCCAATTGGATTCAGGAACGAATCATCGGAGGAAAATTGGATTTACCTGAACAAGGAGCGTGGCGGAGTCAGCAGGAGCAGCAGCAACAAGAACGAGGAGGGCGGTAACGATGGATCTGGAGATTCAGCATACCACCCATTTTCATTATCCAGCTGCTGTCTATGACAGTTTCAATGAGACTCGGCTTCAGCCCGTTTCGAATCCATATCAGGAGCGGCTGAGCTTTGACTTGGAGGTAAGCCCAGAGGCCCGAGCGGGGGAATATCGGGATTTTTATCAAAACGTGGTGCACTATTTCGAGGTTACTCCGCCCCACACCGAGTTAAAGGTGACGGCACGAAGTCGGGTCCGAACGGGTACGCAGGATGGAACAAAGAAAAGCTCCACGATTCCCGAACCGCTGCACGACTATCTTCAGTCCAGTCCTTACGTGAGCTTGCCGATCGAGATCTTTCGTGAGGCCGTGGATCAGCAAGGGAGCGGAAAAACGGCGGAGGCAAGAGCGGTTTCATTAATGGAACATGTGAGTCGCTCCTTTGTGTATGAGCCCAATGTCACACAGGTGCATACTCACGTGGAGGAGGTTTTCCGTTTGCGTCGGGGGGTTTGTCAGGATTTAGCCCATGCAATGATTTCCCTTTGTCGGGTGGTGAAAATTCCTGCCCGATATGTCAGCGGGTACGTTTACTCGGGGGACCGCGGGGAAATGCGCGGGGCGGAGGCCAGTCATGCTTGGGTGGAGGTGCATCTAGGGGAGGCGGGGTGGAAGGGGCTGGATCCAACGAATCGTTGTCCGGCAGGGGAAATGCATATCAAGGTCGCCCATGGCAGAGATTATCGGGACGTGCCTCCGCTGAGCGGGAATTACCATGGAAATGTGCAAGGCACGTTGGCCGTGACCGTCGCGGTGCGAAAGGTCTAAGGGACGACAAGTTTCGCGAGGGGCTTGGGCAGAGGGGAGGTGAAACGGAGCTCTTGGGATGACACAGGATGGATCAAGCGAAGAAAGCAGGAGTGAAGTCCTAGGCGGCCGGCGGGATCACTCTTGGCGCCGTACTTTTCGTCACCGACAATTGGACAGCCCAAGGAGGAGAGTTGAACGCGAATCTGATGGCGTCGCCCCGTTTCGAGGGTGAGTTCCACGAGGGAGCGGTGACGGTTGTTTTTGAGAACGCGGTAGTGGGTGACGGCGTGACGGGTGAGGGCGGAAGCAGGGCGAATGAAAACCTTGAAGGGGTTGGATTCGTCCAGGTCGGATTTCAGGGTTCCGGTTTCTTGGGGTAAGTGTCCCTCGACGACCGCCTCATACTTCTTTTCAAACTGATCCCATCGACTTTGCAGGATTTCCTTGGTTTCGGGGGTTTTGGCAAAAACCATCAGGCCTGAAGTTTGTCGATCGAGGCGATGCACAATCCAAACCCTCTCCTTTGAGCGGGGATGAGCTTGCCGGACATATTCGGTCAGCTGGAAGTAGGCGGTTTTTTCCGGTTCGGCCTCACTGGCGATGCTGAGGAGGTTCTCGGGTTTGGCAATGACAAGGAGATGGGCGTCCTCATAAAAGATTTGAATGCCCGAGGGCAGGCTGGTTTTCGGGGCGGCGAACCGATCCGATCGAATCGCGACGGAATCTCCGACGGCTAAGGGATGGTTGAACTGGGAGACGGGGCGGCCATTGACGGTGACGGCTTGGAATTTGAGCCATGTTCGGATCTGTTTTTTCTTCTCC
>LIBO01000077.1 GCA_001438005.1 Verrucomicrobia subdivision 6 bacterium BACL9 MAG-120507-bin52
CCTGAGGCCTCCGCCTTCCTCATCGAAAAAGGTTATGAACCTGTCTACGGCGCCCGTCCTCTGCGACGAGCGATCGAAAGGTTCTTGGAAGACCCCATCGCCGAGGAAGTCATTCGCGGAAAAATTAAGTCGGGCGATCGCGTGAAAGTTAGTGCCGATAAGGAAAATCTCACTTTTGCCACGACTTCACCGAACACTCCCGCCAAGTCGACCGCCAGCTGAATACGCCCGATCACGCCGCACGGGTTCAGACCCTTTTTTCCGACCTCGCACCCTCCTACGACCGCTATAACCGCATCTTCAGCCTAGGATTGGATATTCTTTGGCGGAAACGCCTCGTGGAAGCTGTCGCCCAAGGCCAACCCTCCTCTGTCCTTGATCTTGCTTGCGGATCGGGTGACGTCACGCTGGCACTGCAAAATGCCATTCCCACTGCTCAGATTACGGGACTGGACTTCTGTGCCGCTCTCCTTGCCCAGGCCACCGCACGGGGGGTCAAACACGTCGTGGAGGGAGACGCCCTTCAACTGCCTTTCCCCAACGAATCTTTTTCCGCGGTTACGCTCGCCTTTGGCTTACGCAACTTTTCTGATCGACCCAAGGCCTTGCTGGAAATCCACCGCATTCTCCAATCCGGCGGGCTCTTGGCACTACTGGAGTTCTCGCCACCCCCGTATCCGTGGAAGCTTTTTTGGGACTTTTACCTTTTTCGTTTCATGCCTTGGGTGGCCCAACGACTCACCCACCAAGGCGAATCCTTCCGCTACTTAGCCAGCAGCATCGCTCAATTCCCCGCCCCTTCGGCTCTGCACCACGAGCTGCACACGGCCGGGTTGAAACTTCTGTTCACCCGACCCATGACGCTCCGTTTGGTCAGACTGACGGTCTGCCGAAAAGTTTCTTAAAACTACCTTAAAAAGATGATGGGCACTTTGGAGGTATGGGGATTCGAACCCCAGACCTTCTCATTGCGAACGAGACGCTCTACCAACTGAGCTATACCCCCAATATTCAAAATAATAATCCTCTCCCCCCACCATATCAAGACCCTCTGGCCCGACCAAAACTAACTAAAGTTGGTGCTCGTTCTCTAGAAATCCGCGCAAATGCCGGATCCGGGTCGGATGCCGCATCTTACGCAAAGCCTTGGCCTCAATCTGACGAATACGTTCTCGGGTCACCTTGAACTGGCGTCCTACCTCCTCCAAGGTCCTCGAGTACCCATCCACTAATCCAAACCTCTGCTCCAGTACGGCCCGTTCCCGATCGGTCAAACTATCCAGTACATCCTTAATCTTTTCCTTCAGCATCGAGTACGCCGTCATATCGGACGGGTTCTCGGCCGACTTGTCCTCGATGAAATCTCCGAAGGTCGTATCGTCGCTATCGCCTACTTGCGCCTGCAACGAAATCGGCTGCTGGGCCATTTTGAGGACTGCGCGCACCCGCTCCACCGGCATTCCGGTTTCATCCGCTACTTCCTCCGGCGTGGGCTCTCTGCCAAACTCCTGCACCAACTGCTTCTGCACCCGCATCAGCTTGTTGATCGTCTCAATCATGTGAACAGGAATACGAATCGTGCGTGCCTGATCCGCAATGCTCCGCGTGATCGCCTGCCGAATCCACCAAGTCGCGTAAGTCGAAAACTTGTAGCCCCGGCGATACTCAAACTTTTCCACCGCTTTCATTAACCCCATGTTCCCTTCCTGAATCAGATCCAAGAAAGAGAGCCCCCGGTTGGTATACTTTTTCGCAATGGAAATGACCAAACGTAAATTCGCCTCCACCATCTCCGTCTTGGCGCGCATCGCCTTCCTGACCCACTCCCGCAAATCTCGGTGATGGGTAAAGAACTCATCCCGCGACAAACGAGAGCCGTGCTCTATCTCCTCAATCTCTTCCTTCAGAGCCTTCTTCCGACTCTCCTGCTGCCGGCTTCTTGATTTGGATTTCAGGATGAGCTCCAGCTCAGCCGTCTTCTCCTGCAACTGGCGATGAATATTGTCCGCCACCGCGATGAACTCCTCTAAAACTTTCTGCTTAAAGAAGAATTTTACAAAAAGCTTCTCCGCCGCGTCCTGCTGCTTGGCCAGCTCCTTCAACACCTTGCTTTTGGCTAGAGCAGACTTCGCATCAAACATCTTCGCGTACACCTTGTGGGATTTCTCATGAACGGCATGGAGCTGCTTCACCAGCGTCTTCAGCGCGGTCATGTACTTTTCCCGGCCCTCAATCTTTTTGTCCTGAATGACACGATCAAATCGCTCGCGGGAATTGAGCAGCTTCTCCCCCAGCGAGATATACTCTTTGGCAATAAATCCAAATTTGTGCAGATGAATCACTGCGCCGATGTCCGACTCCTCGATTCGCTTGGAAATCTCGACCTCTTGCTCCCGCGTCAAAAGAGGGACCTGCCCCATCTGACGCAAGTACATCCGGACCGGATCATCTAAAATATCGAGCTTCTCCGGCTTCTCCTCTGCGACCACTGCCTCGCTGCCGTCCTCTTCCCGAGCGGGCTTTTTATACCGATCCACTTCACTGGACTCGATGACATCGATCTCGAAGTTTCGCAAAAAGATCAGCACCGCCTCCACTTGCTCAGGCTTAGTCACCGTCTCCGGCAAAGCTTCATGCAAGTCGTCGTACGTCAGATACCCCTGCTCCCGCGCCAGCTTAATCAACTCCCGTAGCCGCTCCTGTTTCTCCGGGCTTTGCGCCCAAATCCCCAGACCTTGATTCTCTGCCGTCAAGGTTACGCCGTTGCCGTTGAGAGCCTCTTTTGCTTCTACCTCCGCCGCGGCTAAATCCGCCTCCGATGGCTCCTCCGAAAGTACTGGTGGATCCTCCGCCTTTACCTTCCCTCGTGACCCACTCAACTTGGGTGGCTTGATGGTCTTACTTTTTACTGTTTTTTTCACTCGTTTGTCAGGGGAATAAGCATCGTTTTATGCATGGGGATAAACATTAAGCATTAGCTTTCGATGCCCCCGCTGTCAAACGCGCCCTTCTCTTCAGTAGTTCTCCCTGCTGACGAAGGACTTCCACCGCGCTGGGATCCGCCGCCCCCATCGCCCGCAACTTGGCCGACAACCTTTCCGCCTCCCTCCTCAAATAGTCCCCCTCCAACCTTCCCCCTAAGCCCTCCAGCGCCTTATCCCAATCCTCCTCTTCCGATCGCTCCCATACCCCCGCCTCCAGCCCAGTTAAAAAATCCTGCTCCTCCGGCAACAGCTGCGGCAGCAGATCCCCCAACCCGGTCCACATATCATTGCGGTAGGAGTCCCTAATTTTTACATAAAGCTCCTCCCCCCCAAGATTTTTTAACCACAACTCGTCTACCCGCCGCTCAACTTCCGGAAACTTTCCTGGCTGACCCAAAACCAAAAGGAACAGCTCCTTCAGCACCGGATGAATCTCCAAAGGCTTGGCCAACTGAATCCCTGGCGGCTCCAAGCGCTCGCTCCGCACCGCGATCTTGGCCGCCGAGCCCCGCGCCTTCTCCACCTCGTCCATCACCAGATTTTCCCCTAACCCTAATCGGGAAGCCGCCCGCGCCACCAAGCCCGCTCGGCTGACCGCACTCTCCACCATCCCCAATAATTTCGCCACGGCCTCCACCACTCGTCGCCGGCCGGCTGGGGTATCCCCCTCCTGCTTCGATTGCCAATCCACATAAAAATCTAAAAAGTCGACCGCCGCGTCCAACTTCTCCCGGAATGCCTCCGCTCCACCCCGCCGAATCAGCGAATCGGGATCGTCCCCCGCCGGCAAACGCACCACCTTCACCCCCAGCTCCGCTTTCGCCACCCCTCCCCACCCCTGCCCTCCCTCCAACAGCACCCCACCCAGCCGACCCGCCGCTCGATCCCCCGCCACATCCGCGTCCAAACAGATCACAATCTGCTTAGCAAAACGCCCAATCAACTTGGCGTGCTCCTCGGTAAAACCGGTACCCAAAGGTGCCACCGCCTCCAAAAACCCCGCCGCTTGCGCCCGCAACACATCCAGTTGCCCTTCGCAAACAATCGCTCTCCCCTCCTCCGCCATCGCCCGGCGCGCACGATCAAAACCAAAAAGCACACGTCCCTTTTTGAAAATGACCGTCTCGGGGGAATTAACATACTTCGGCTCCTCTGGCGCCGCCCCCGCTAAAACTCGCCCGCTGAAGGCAATCACCCTTCCTCCCTCATCCAAAATCGGAAACATCAGCCGATTCCGAAACCGATCGTACACTCGACCCGACTGCGCCCGCAAAGCCACTCCGGACGCAATCATCTCCTCCTCCGTAAAACCGTTCGCCTTTCCCCAATCCAATGTCGCCGTCCACGCGGCCGGTGTATATCCCAAACCAAACCTTGCAATCCACTCGAGCGGAATTTCCCTCTCCTGCAAATAAGCCCGCGCCCCCTCCGCACAAGAATCCTTCGCCAACAGGTCTCGCCAGTGCAGCGCCAACGACGCGTGGATCTGGCGCAACCGCTCCCGCTCCGCCCCACTCCCCCCATCTCCACCCCCCACTCCGCCCGCCTCCTCCTCCAAATGTACCCCCGCCCGCTCCGCCAATCGCCTGACCGCCGCCGGAAAATCTAACCCCTCCGTCATCATCAAAAATCGAAAGACATCCCCACCCGACCCCGTACTGAAACATTTGAAAAACTGCTTGTCGGGATGAACGTAGAAAGACGGTGTCTTCTCCTTTTTGAAGGGACTTAGCCCCCGAAAGTTTGTCCCGACCCGCTTGAGCTGCACCACCGCACCCGCCACCTCAACCAAATCACTCGCTCTTCTTACCCTTTCAATCGTTTCAGCAGAAAAACCCATACACTCCCGTTCTCCCTTATCCCCGCCCGTCCGCAAGTCATTCCCCCCAGTTGCTCCATCCCCCCTTTTCCTGCATCTTAATAACTTCATGCCCGTTCTCCTCCTCGCTACCTCTCTTTTACTCACTTTCGGCTCGACCCATCATTGGGCGGCGGATCCCCCAAAATCCCGCGTGGCCAAGGTCGAGGACCCATCTCTACTGACCAATTTTGACCCCAAACCGGATCGTATCAAAACCGCGGTGGCCTCCCTGCTGACCACCCTGACCGGCAAATCCACCCCCACCGACGCTTGGAAAGATCTGGGAATCAACCCTGGAGATACCGTAGCCGTTAAAGTCACCGCCCGCGGCGATCCACGCACGGGGACAAGACGTGAGGTGGCCGACGCCGTGGCCGCCAGCCTCATCGCCGCCGGGGTCAAAGCCGATCAAATTACCCTTTGGGACAAACGTGAAATCGATATGGCCAAATCCGGTTATCCCGTGCGCCAAAAATCTGGAGAGGTGCAGATTCGCGCCGTCATCGCGGCGGCCACCTCCGATATCCCGGGACTTGGTTTTGACCCCGACTCCACCCCCTACTTCAACCCCACCATGGGTCAGCTCATTTACGGAGACTTAAAATTCCAGCCCTCCCTCATGGACGGACTTCCCCTCAGCTCAGGAGGCTCCGGATCGAGTG